>RXIL01000154.1 GCA_004212085.1 Candidatus Methanolliviera hydrocarbonicum | reverse complement strand
AAATAAAGAATGAANGTGAGAAAGGCTTAAATTAAAGTTATTCAAAACTCTCAATAGTTTACTCAAACGTCAAACGATTTCCTGGCATAGTCTCCTCTCGATACCTACGTGTCGTCCTCGTCGAGAACTTTTCTCACAACCGACGGATAATTCGGTTGTATGAACATTATCTTCATTCAAAAATCTCCGATCTTTGAGTTTGCAAATGGAACATTTGCAATCATTTAAAAATCTCCGCTCGAAATAATTTTTTTATTATTTATACAACCTGGGTCTAGAGCATTCAGATGATACAAATCTCATCTTAACGTGGCGTCATCCAGTAGTTCTCTATAACTCTTATTTTTCTCCCTTGCTTCTGTAAGTTTGTCTTTAACCGGTATTATGTCCTTGAGTGCCTTCTTCGCATATTCATCTGTCGTCTCGGGTGGATCTTTTCCTTTATCGGTAGCCTTCATATCCATAGTCCTCATATTTCCCTTGTAATGTTTTCATGAACTCTATAACCTCTCTCCAAGCAGTAGAATCCACTTCAACTTTTAATGCATTGCCGATATTTTCTCCAACGATCTTTAGAATCTCTGTGATGGCTTCCGCCAAGATCGGTGCGTTCTTCTTAAAATTCTCAGCCATCGTGTCCATTACGATGTTTACCAACTCTTCTATGTCTTCCTTTCTTACTCTGTCCTCAAACATTTTATCTCATCCCCTTTAGCCGTTCCAATATTCCCTCTATCCTCCTGATTCTCTCTTTCACGATTTTATCCTCTCTATCTCCTCATTCACCTTTTTGAGCTCATACTCAAGATCTCTTTTGTATCTCTCCAGATGATGGAGACGATCTTCCTTTGATAGATATCCTAACTCGAAAGAAAACGGTGGGAGGTGAAAGCCAAATCCGTCGTAAAATCCACGTCTATACATCTTTAGATTACCTGCTTATGAATTAAGATGCGATCTTTGCCCCATTCTTCCAAAATTTCACAAATTCTTCTTCCCATTCTTCAAATGGCAGCCAACCCGCCCACGTGAGGACGTACTTGCTTCCGTACTCGTCGACGGCGGTGCACTCAGATGTCATCTTCAATTTTATGGGCGTCTCTCTCGGCATGGAATCTTTTATCTCAAAACCAAAATCTCGGTACTTCTCTGTGCTCGATCGGTCTCTCATACTCCAGTCTTATGGGTCTGATATCATCGAACGGCCTGATACCACCGTCCAAAGTCGTCAGTCTCCCATTACATCTTGAGCAGAAGATTCCTCCGATGAGAGATATCTTGAACTCTTTACTTCCGCATTTAGGGCATTTTAAGCATCTCATCCTATTTCACCTCTTTCAATCGTTTAATCTCATCAACTAAAGAGGGCAAGATCTCTCCCGTCTTTCCCTTGAGAAAATGATCCGATACAGAACGGGTCATTCCCGTCTCTTCAGCATTCACCTCGATTATCCTCGCGTTGTTTCTTTTTGCTCTTGGGATCAATGCAGCTGCGGGATAGACGACAGAAGATGTTCCTGCGACGATCAGACAATCGCATCTCTCAGCCTCATCGAACGCGTTTTGGAGGGCGTCCGGGGGAATTGGTTCTCCGAACATGACGGTGTCGGGTTTCACTATACCCTTACAACGAGACCTGTGCGCTCTCATCGCACCGAAATCGAAGATGCCGAACCTCGTATTGCACTTTGTACAGCGCAACTTATACATATTGCCATGGAATTCGATGACGTTTCTGCTTCCAGCCGCTCTGTGGAGGTTGTCGATGTTCTGCGTGATCAAGCACTTCAGTATTCCTATCTTTTCGAGCTCGGCTAAAGCGTAGTGGCCAGGATTTGGTTTTGCCGTTGGGGTTTTCACGACCATCTTTATCAGTCCTCCAATGGATCTCCATGCTCCACCGGGTCCCCTGAAATCAGGTATTCCGCTCTCCGTCGAGATTCCAGCACCCGTGGATGCTATGATATATTTAGAGTTTAATATCTCCTTCGCTGAGATCTTTATCCCGTTTCTCAACTCTTTGTCCATATTAATTTCAGTCATCGATTCCCTCTATCTTTCTGGATCTCTTCTCCATTATGTTATCCATTTATATCATCAATGTATAATTATACACTCCATTATTTTATAAAGCTGTCGGTTTGCAGCACCATAATTATAATTAAGAACTAATATTTTATACTAACGTCCTTGCCAAAACACGCCAAGGGGAGAAAATTGCATCCTCATGCCATGAAATGTAGAGGATGCCCTTATGATCCATGGAAACAGAGATAAGTTTTTAAAGAATACTGGAGAAAAAAATATAAGCGTTCAAACCTTTGAGAAAAAGAGGTTTAAGCCTGTGCTAAACCGTAAAAATAGACCGATATAAAAAATATGCAGCAATTCTAAAATTCCATGAGAAAGGAGCAGAGAAATGAACTTAGAAGCAATCGCCAATGAAATATTAGAAAGAGTGGGTGTTAAAAAAGGGCAGATCGTACTGGATTTTGGCTGTGGTTCTGGCACATACACAATTCCTGCCGCTAAGATAGTAGGTAAAGAAGGAAAAGTATATGCATTAGATAAAGATAAGAAAGCCATAAATGAAGTGATCAAAAAAGCCGAATCAGAAGGTTTGAAAAATATAGAAAGAATGGATACATCGGGAGAGCTGAAGATTTATTTGGATGATATGTCCATTGATATGATTCTGCTTTATGATGTTTTCCATGACTATTATTTCCCAAGTACAGAAGATAGAAGGAAATTATTGGATGAAATTCACCGTGTTTTAAAACAAGACGGCTCTCTTTCCGTCTGGCCAAAACATATGGAATCAAGAGCTAAAGATGAAATAGAACAGGCGAATTTTTACCTTGAAAATAAATATTCTGTGACACTTATTCATGACAATAAAGATATTGAAGAAGGCGAAATACTAAATTTTGCCTTGTTGACCAACTCAGCGCATAATCAAAATTTTTAGCCTGTAGGATTCCCTAAATAAGCCTTAAACGAGGAGAATGGGGTTTTTGATCTTGGGAAGGTGGAGAGCAATTATGGTTGTATTTCAACATATTTTATAACATCGGTACATTATCTCTTAAATTCTTTATACGCCTTTTACATGATTCACAGAGTTCACTCGACTTCTCCATTGCCTCGAGGAGTGAATTTGAGAAATGCATCACGCATCGATTGGGGCAGTGGTTTAGACCCAAGACGTGGCCTATCTCGTGTACCGCCTCCTTCTCTATCAGTTCAATAGAATTTAGCCTAAATCTCGAAAGTATCGCTCCTTCGCCGAAGGATGCGAGACCAAAGACGAAGTTCATCCCCTCACAGTAGATATCCTCGTCAACCACCCATAGTGCGATATCCCCTCTTTTATTTCGGATCAGATAGCTCAAGAGATGCGTGGCATCGTATTGGCCTCTTTTCACGTTATATGCGGATTTTATCGGTCTCAGTATCCCCCTCTTTATCGTATCTAATTTATAGACGCGCTTGAGAGACCCCCTGATCGGTTCAAATATCTCTTCATCCTTATAGAATATCTGTAACGTATTCCGTGACGTCATCGTTTTGCCACCGTATGATCAAATGCACGTCGAAGAATTTAATATTTCTGAATTATCCCATAAATTCATAGATGATGATGACCGAGGTAATCATATTAGAGACAATAAATCTTAAAAGCTCGATCAAAAAGGCGATCGAGTGGTTAGATGGAAAGACGATCTTCTTGGATCTTCCGATGGATGTCGAATCGTAATATAGAAGAGATCGGGCAGGGAGCAAATTATCAAGACGTCCTTCAATATATGGAAGACGTTGGACTGATAAAAGTCGAAGAGAAGCGGAAGTATCGGGCTTATGAACCGATCTTTGAGTACATATATATAAACCGGCCGATCGTCAATTGCTATGAGGATCCGACACATCATCATCTCTCAATGGATACCGCGGATGAGATATTCATTTTGACGGCGAAGGGCAGACTTGGATGGATAGATCTGGGAAGATGGAAGATGATTCTCGAGGATGAGATAAAGCTCGGAATCGATTATTTGGAGGTAGAAGGAGAATTTATCTGCAGCAGAGTAAAGGGAGATGGCGTATGCATCGGCAGTTCAGATCTCAAAGATTACCTGAAGAAAAGAGTCTGGATGCAAGATCGGTCGAGATAGATAGATCTTATCTACCGCTAGATATCTTGAGAGAAGAGATAAAAGAGGAGATCTTGGGAGGAGTGAATGTCTCCGATAAGATGATGAAGAGGTTCATCGATTACCAGCTCAGATTTACGGATATTATCATCGAGAACGGATTTGAGGACGCATACCGTATATGGAAGAAAAAATATTTGGAGATCGAGAGATGTTGAGATACATCCTATACTTCATAATGGGGTGGTAAATATGAGATGTATATCATGCGGAAAGGATGGTGCAGCAAGTATTTTGTCCGTTTGTGCAGACTGCATACGCGAGAAGCAAATCTCCCTCGAAGATGTCCATAAAAGGGTTAGATCCAATCTGCGACTACCCGGAAAACCGCCAAAGAGCCAAGATGGAATAAGATGCAACCTCTGTTCGAATGGATGTATTCTTGGTGAGGGAGAAAGAAGTTACTGTGGTTTGAGGAAGAATATAAACGGAGAGATGGTCTCGAAGGTGAGTCCAGAAGTCGCGTTGGCTTATGCCTATTTGGATCCACTTCCGACGAACTGCTGCGCCGCGTGGTTCTGTCCGGGATCTTCTGAACGAGGATACAATCTCGCCGTCTTCTTCTACGGTTGCAACTTTGATTGCCTCTTCTGTCAGAACTATTCTCACAAAGATATCGACAAAGCACCGAAGATGAAGATGAATGAATTTGTGAAGCGGGTTAAATCCAATGAAGAGATCAGATGCATCTGCTACTTTGGAGGATCTCCGGAACCCCAGCTTCCATTCGCATTGAAGGCATCGGAAGAGGTATTGAAAACGAGAAAAGTCAGGATATGCTGGGAATGGAATGGTTGCGGAAATCCAAAACTCGTAGAAAAGGCGTCCGAGTTATCTTTTAAGAGTGGGGGTATCGTAAAATTCGATCTAAAGGCATTTGATCCAAATATGAGCATCGCGCTGAGTGGAGTTCCAAATGAGAGGGCGTATAAAAATTTTGAGATGCTTGCGGATCGATACAAAGAAGTGATAACCGCAACGACGCTATTGGTGCCGAACTACGTCGATGAGAAAGAGGTAGAGAAGATCGCGAAATTCATCGCCGATATCGATCCAGAGATTCCGTACTCTCTGTTGGTCTTTCATCCCGCATTTTATATGTTGGACATGCCGATAACGCCGAGAAAACAGGTGGAAGAATGCTATAAGACCGCAAAGAGATACTTGAATAAAGTTAATATTGGAAATAAATACCTGCTATTATGATAAGAAAATTCATCCACAGGGATATGAGAAGGATATTGGAGATAGAATCGAACTCCTTTCCAAAATCTGCCTACGATCGATTCACGTTCTTCTACCTTTCAAGATTATACTAGT
>RXIL01000043.1 GCA_004212085.1 Candidatus Methanolliviera hydrocarbonicum | reverse complement strand
TCTTCATCCCCTAAAAATAATCGTTCAAATATTAATGTTTTGTACACGCTGTTATCTGAAGGTCAGGCTATGAGATTTGATAACACTTGCAAGTACGACAGGAATGAGTGTTAAATTTTTGTGCTACCTTAGTTACCCAAAACAAAAGTTATAATTCTTACGGCGTCGAGAAGATCTTATGATTCTCGGCGTTGACATGGGAGGAACCAAAACAGAATTAATAGTTTATGACGGTGAAAAATTCGATTTTTTGGAAAAATTTCCATCGAATAAGGAAAATTTGAAAAGTCTTCCAGAGAGGGTCGATAAATTGGTCAAATCTTATGGGATCGAAGCGCTGGGAATCGGCGTGGCCGCGTGGATAAGAAAAGAGAAGATAATTAAAGCGCCCAACTTGAATGTGGATTATTTGAACTTTAATTTTTCCGTGCCTTACATAATGGAGAATGACGCGAACTGCTTCGCATACGGGGAATACAGAGAGCACGAAGACGAAGAGGTGAAGAATCTCATTGGGATAACGATAGGAACCGGAATAGGTGGAGGGTTGATCATCAATGGTGAAATTTATAGGGGAAACGGCCTAGCCGGAGAGATAGCACACACAACGGTTTTATCGGGGGAGAAAGAGGAGAGGTGTTCGTGTGGGAGAACGGGGCATCTGGAGACACACTTTTCCGGATGGAGCATCGAAAAGAGGCTCGGAAGAGATGTGGAGACGTTGATGAGAGAGGACGAGGAATTGATATATGGTATAGAGGGATTCGAGATTCTGGCAAGAAGTATCGCGAATCTCTCTTTGATACTTGATCCCGATCTCGTTGTCTTCGGCGGAGGCGTGGGGAGAAATTTGAATGTGGATAGGGTGAAAGGAGCGGTAAAAAAGTACCTTCTACCCGAATTTGAGCCGAAGATCTTGATCTCAGAAGAGGAATATGTGGGTGCGAAGGGAGCGGCGCTCCTTGCCCAAAAGAGATTTAGGTTATGAATAGTTTTATACACAATTCGATATGAAAAACTTTTTCTATTTCTGGAGAGGCACTATCATCTCTCCAATAAAAATAGTCAAAGAATAAAAAATGAGAAAACTTGGATCAGGAATACCAAAACGATTATTCGTCGCAGGTCTCCATGGAGATGAGTGGAAGGATACCTCTGATATCTTGACCTCTTTGGCCCCTCCGAAGATCGGATCTCTATTCATCATACCAAAGGTAAGTGATGGGGCTTATATCAGCACGTTGAAGAGCGAGTACTATGAAAAAGACGGAGAGAAGATCGTAGAATCGGTGAAGAAAGTGAATCCTGACATATATATTGAGTTACATGCGTACAACAAAGAACATCTCAAAGATCTGACGGACGATAAAAGATTTTCAAAGAGGGGTGTTCCCCCATACATAGAGCTTGATAGAGGATTGTTGCTCGGATCCGTCTCGCCTCACCTAACAAAATATTTTCCAATGGAGAAGTTATGTCTCTCTTTTGAGGTACAAAAAGGCGATGAAAGATCCAAGAGGCAACTCTTAGAGCTTTTAGAGATTTTAAAGGACTCTGAAGTAAACGAATTTTTGATATATCTGTCGGAAAGATACCCGGACCCGGTAAGAGATGCGACAATAGCATATTTTAGATATCATGAGCAATTCCACGATCATAAATATCCGATAAGCTAAGAGTTACCCGCCTATGATACGGATCCCCCCCATATCACCCCAAATTTTATAAAGGACATTACTTGACCATAAGCCGGTTAAAACGATGAGATCAATACCGATATTATCACTTCTGGCTCTCTTTATCTGTGCCGCCGTGATACCAACGGCCGGCGCGTTGAGCGTTGGCGAGGTTCATTTTGATAAGATGCCGTTCTCACTTGGCGACAAGGTCAATCTCTCTATTCCAATAATCAACAACGGAGATAAAAAGAGTGACGTGGTCGTTCAGTTGCAACAGGTCACATTCTCCGGTCTCATGGGAAAGAGCACCTTCGTGATGTCCGGCGAAATCGGAGAGCATCCCTCTTCCAAATCGATCGGAATATTGGATGGTTCCGATGGGCTGGGTGACCTTAGAAGTGGGGAGAAGAGAATAGCACATTTTGTGATATACGTGGCACCCGATGCGACGGGTGGGATTTATAATCTTAACATCAAGGCATCATACCGTAATGCCTTCTCCTCAAAGACGGAGATGCTTGGAACAATATCCATTCCGGTGGAGAGCTCATATATCATCATCTCCAATGTCTCCGATGATGTCATCGCCCCCGGATCTGCAAACGAGATGACGATAGAGGTAAAAAATGTTGGGAGGGACACGGTTAAGGACGTTTTATTGGAGGTGGGCACAATCTCTCCAGCATCCTCTGCCGCACCTTCAACTTCAATGATGCCAGGTAGTATAATGGAGATGATGGGGGGCACGATTCCCTCTTTTGGTGAGGAAGAAGAGAAAGTCCCGCCCATATCTTTGGTTGGTTCC
Source organism: Candidatus Methanolliviera hydrocarbonicum (assembly GCA_004212085.1). Classification (GTDB taxonomy): domain Archaea; phylum Halobacteriota; class Methanoliparia; order Methanoliparales; family Methanoliparaceae; genus Methanolliviera; species Methanolliviera hydrocarbonicum. Next base: position 3,085 of record RXIL01000043.1, on the reverse strand, counting down.
GGTAATAGACTCTACATCGGTGATCTCTCTCCGGGAGAGTCTTGCCCGGTGAAGGTCAAACTCGTTGCGGATCCTAAAACGAAGAAGGGTCTGTATCGTCTGCCTGTCACGATACATCATTGGGGGGGCTCATCCTCGGATAGCATCGCGGTTCGCGTGATCTCAAGGGCTGAGGTCTCCATACCTGAGATAGAGACGAGCCCCAGAGAAGTTAAACCAAACACAACGGCTACCCTATTGGTCACCATAGAGAACAATGGGGGAGACGCTGCCAGATCCGTTCGGGTCGATATATTGGAAAATAGATACCTCGCGGGAAGGGGGGCTTGGAACTCTGCGTATGCCGGAACGGTCGCGCCGGGCGATGCCGGTTCTGCCATCTTCCAGATGACCGTGTTAGAAGGCGCGCCCGAGAAACTCCCTATTGCAATGAAAATTAGTTATACGGATGATCTGGGCGAACACGCCATCGTTGCGAAGAAGGGGATCTCGGTGAGCCAGGTGGAGGAGGTGAAAAGCCCCGCCGAGCGAGTTCCTGTCCTGGTAATATTCATCGTTCTCGTACTGGCGGTGGCGGTCTTGGGATTTTATCTCTACGGGAAAAGAGTTAAGAAATGATCTCCAGAGGAAGAACCGGTAATATGAAGATGCGCCATATGGCGTATAGAAACCTTCTCGGAAGGATGTTTAGAACCATCTTAATGCTTTTAGCCGTCGCGATAGCGGTAGCTCTCTTTGTGGGACTCTCCTCACTGACCGAAGGGATGGAAGAGATGATAGGGGGTGCCACCGAAAGCATGGGCGAGTGGGGTTGTGTGGACGCCATGGGTGAAGGCGGTGGCATCTTCTATGGAAAATTGAACGGAGACGTAGGCAAGACCATCGATAGGATACCGGGTGTCAGGTACGTCGTTCCAAGGGTGTATGCGATGACAGAATTGAAGGGCGTGGAGCTGAAGAGGCCCGTATCTACAGGACAGATAAGTGGGATGATGGGTGAGGCAGGAGGGATCGTGATGGAACAGATGGTCGGGATGATGGGGGGAACGGCAGGGAAGATGCTCGAGGGAAAGGGCATAGCAGAACTGATGAACTCGGTGATTCTCATCGGTATTGATCCTACAAAGGAGACGATCATCCAGAGCTATCCCACGAAGATGATCGAGGGATCGATCTTTGATAGCCCCATTGGAGGTGCCGTCATCGGAAAGATGTTGGCGGACGAGTCTGGATTGGGCGTTGGCGATGAGGTAAGGGTGGCATATGGGGGGAAGAGACGCGATTTTAATATAACCGGTATATACGAGGTTGGAAACCCGCTCGAGGACGAAGGCATCGTCGTGAGCCTGAGGGACGCGAGAGATCTGAAGGGGCTGGGGCGGAGCGAGGTATCCATATTCAGGGTGATACCCGAACCTCATGTTGAGACGGGTACGATCGGGATGTGGATAAAGGCTAAGTGCCGCGGAGTGAGCATAATGGATCAGGGGGCACTCATGAAAGCCATTGGAGAGCAGATAGACCAATTTAAGGTCTATGAGTATATCGTGGAGGCGATCGTCATCCTGGCGAGCTTCGGTTTCATCCTGGTCATGACGATGAGATCGATCGCCGAGAGAACGAAGGAGATAGGTACGTTGAGGGCGATCGGCTGGCAAAAACCGGACGTCTTAAGACTCATAACGATAGAATCCACTGCGATCGCCATCATAGGAACGATCCTTGGGATAATCATCGGCATCTTGTTACCATACTTCTTCCAGGCAATGATGCCGATCGTGTTTCCCAACATGATCGTGCCGCCGATGACCGAGCTTACAAAGGTAACATCTGCTACGATCATATACGCCTTCATCATCGGGTGTACCTCTGGGATAGTCGGCGGCATAGTTCCAGCATTGCAAGCATCTGAAATGAGCCCAGTTGACGCGTTTCGGGCAGAATAAACCATACGGGGGAGAAATGATCGAGACGAGGAACGTGACGAAGATATATAAACTCGGTGATACCGATGTCATCGGGGCGAAGGAGATCAACCTTAAGATAGAGGAAGGGGAGTTCTTAAGCATCATGGGGCCATCCGGCTCCGGTAAGAGCACGTTGCTATATCTGATCGGCGGTCTGGATAAACCGACATCCGGGGATGTGTTGATAGACGGGGTCAACATCGTGGAGATGGAGGAGCGGGCGTTGTGCGAAGTGAGAAGAGATAAGATCGGGTTCATATTTCAAGAATTCAATCTGATATCCACCCTGACGGCGATCGAGAATACACTTGTCCCTCTAATTCCTATGGGGGTATCTGCTGATGAGATGGAGAGAGGGATGAAGTTGCTCGAGTCCTTTGATCTGAAAGACCGCATCGATCACCTTCCCGGGCAACTCAGCGGGGGCCAGCAACAGCGCGTCGCGATCGCGAGGGCGCTTATCAATGAACCGGAGATCGTCCTGGCGGATGAACCAACGGGTGAACTGGATACAAAGAGTGGGGACGAGCTAATCCAACTGATGGAGGAGATGAACAGGCGGGAGGGCGTCACATTTATCATCGTCACACACGATCCGGTGGTCAGCGGAAAGACGAGGCGGACTATCTTCCTCCAGGATGGCATGATAGTAAAAGACTAAAAAACTTCAACATTTCTCTGGAAATTTTCTGGAAAAGCCACACAGAATCTGCAGAGGGCGTTTTTGTCTTCTTCGTGTTTCTTCTTGATCGGGCAGATATATATTCCATCTCGTTCATAAATCTTTTCTCCGCCGGGCAGAGGAATGTTTAGAGGATGGATAGGTGTCTTCTCGATCAGTGTTGTATATAAAGCGGTCAGGGAGAGTATTTTCTTTATGCCCTCCTCCATATCCATCTTCCCCAGGAAAGAGGATAAATCTTTCCATTCCATCCCACAGGAAAGCTCTTTCAGCTCCTCAAAATCGATATCTCTTGCCTTCTTCCAACATCGATAAAAATGATCCATGCTGGACGCCAAAAATGGCTTTTTATAACATTCCGGGAGGTATTTTCCTTCCTTCTCTAAATAAGCTCTGAGTTTTATGAAATCGCTCAAGTTAATCTCGTTTGCGATCT
>RXIL01000003.1 GCA_004212085.1 Candidatus Methanolliviera hydrocarbonicum | reverse complement strand
TGCGTGTTGATCAGATAGCTGAACGGCTTATCCGTTACTCTTTTAATCTCACCGAGGAAGGATTCCGCCCTTTTGGCATTTGCAAGGGAATCCACCACAATGGCGTCTTTTTTGCCCACGATCAATCCAGCATTATTTATGAACCATCCACCCGTCGCCTGAACGTATGCGTATATGCCGGGGGATATCTCTTTCATCTCCGTATTCCATTTCGAAACGCTGGGAGCCATCGAGTTCTATTTACTTCTTTATACTCAATATCTCCCTCGCCTCGTCGGGCGTCGCGATCTCCCTTCCAAGTTCCTTCGATATTCTCGCGATCTTTGCGACCAGCTCCGAATTGCTCTTGGCAAGGACTCCGTGTTCCAGATATATGTTGTCCTCCATCCCTACCCTGACGTGTCCTCCCATGATCACCGCAAGGGTACCCATCTCCATCTCAAATCTTCCCGGGGCGCAGACGGACCAGGTATACTTATCCGGGATCCTCTTCACGCAGTAGAGCATCGTCTCCGGGTCTGGCGTCATACAGGAGTTGCCACCGAACATAACGAGCTGGAAGTGGAGTGGCTCCTTCAACTTTCCCTCCTTGACAAACACCAATGCCGTTTGGATTTGTCCCGTATCATATACTTCGAGCTCAGGTTTAACCTCGTTATCATACATATATCCCGCCCATCTCTCGATGGTCCCAAGGGTATTGGAGAAGACAAACTCCTTTTCAATCCCTTCCATACCCTTAGGGGTCGCCCACAGATTCACGGATCCCATATTCAAAGAGTCCATCTCTTGACCGAACGTCGTCCTCTCCTTCATCCACTCCTCTATCACCTCATCCTCGGCGAACCTTCCCCCGCCCGTCGTTACATTAACGATTATATCGGACGCCTCGCTCTCTTTAATCCGTTCTACGTACTCCTTGAGTATCGGGTTTGGATCTGATGCCGGAAGACCCATCTCAGGATCCTTTGCGTGCAGATGCACGATTGAAGCTCCAGCCTCTCTGCATTTCACAACTTCATCGACGATCTCGTCCGTCGTACAGGGCACGTACTCCGTCGCCATCTTACTGACAAATTCTCCACCGCTCAACGCGGCCGTGATGATCAATTTCTCCATGTTTTATACCTCGTATCACAAATTCATCTAAAATTGGAGTAAATTGGAATAGTATTTATTATATTTAATATCTTCGATTGACCTATTTTCCTCTATCCTTAAACAAAACATCGAGTATTTGTCCGCAGGAAGAACGACATGCCCTGCCTTCACCTTCTTTCCGATCAGTTCTTGAGATCTTTCATACTTCACCGTGACCTTCTCCGCATCATAATCGAGTCTACCCATGATCGTCGCCCCTTCCTCAAATCCTGGAAATACGGCGCCCGCATATACCGCTTCTGGTGCCCGCATATACCGCTTCTATATCCTTCTGATCTTACGTTTGCCTCCTCCAGTGCTGCATCGCAGAAGAGTTCGGTGTTAGATTTATCCCCCCTTCCAAACTTCGTCTGGCCCGTACCAATTATTGCCACATCTCTCACTTTTACACCTCTCTATGCCCTTTCTGGCAACAATCGCTCCGATTTGATATAAATGTTTTTTGTACAGTTTCAGATCCTAAGCTTTATTACTGGCATTGCCGTCTTAAAGATGAGGAGAGTATGTCATCTGAGGAGCATAAAAAGGGGGCGAGAAAGAACCTTAAATATGGAATAATAACGGTGAGCACCTCTCGTTATAATAATTCCTCTTCAAAGATAAATGTACCAGAGCAGGTGGATGATCTGAGCGGTGAGATACTGTGGAAGAAGGTAGAAGGTGGTGGGGGGAAGGTGGTCTTTTATAAGATCATTCCAGATGACGTAGGGAAGATAAAAGATACCTTAGAGGACGCACTGGGAAATAATATAGACGTAATATTGATAAACGGTGGAACGGGGCTTTCTAAAAAAGATCTAACGATAGAGACCGTTGAAAAGATGTATGAAAAGAAGATAGACGGTTTTGGGGAGATATTTAGATATATAAGTTTTAAGGATATCGGTTCCCCGGCCATCCTCTCGAGGGCAAGCGGGGGGGTGATAGGTGAAAAAGTCATCTTTGCGATCCCCGGATCCCCGAAAGCGGCAGGGCTTGCGATGGATGAATTGATCTTAAAAGAGGCGGGGCATATCGTAAAACATCTGGAAGAAAATTAAAAGCCATATCTCCCGATGAGGGGAACAAATATCACGCCACCTACTTTTCTCTTTACTATCTGATCTTCTCCCTTATCCAGCAGGTAAAGTTCTTGTGCATGCCTTCCAACGGGTATCACCATCCGCCCACCAACCCTCAACTGCCCGACGAGCGGTTCTGGTATATCAGGTGCGGCACAGGTGACACATATCTTATCATAAGGTGCTTCCGGCTCAAATCCAAGTGATCCATCGCCCCTCATCACTTCCACATCTTTTATGCCCGCTCTCTTCAAATTTTCTCTGGCGAAATCTGCCAAACCTTCTATCCGCTCGATCGATATCACCTTTCCTCCCTCTCCAACGATTCTTGATATTATGGCCGCCTGATATCCGGAGCCTGCACCAATCTCAAGAACCTTATCTCCCTTCTTCAACTTTAGATATTCCGTCATAATCGCCACCATATGGGGGGCACTGATCGTCTGCCCGGCGCCGATCGGGAGTGGCCTGTCCTCATAAGCATACTTAATCTCGTCAAAAGGGACAAAGAGGTGTCTTTGGACATTGAGCATCGCATCTTCCACGCGTTCGCTCTTTATATAACCTATCTTCTTTAGATGTCTTACTAATTTATCCCTCTCTTCTTTAAATTTAACTTCCATAGTCATTTCCATGTTATAAAGAGATGAGCTCTATCCGAGGGAAGAGTATAAATGTTAAGTTAAGTTTTAAGTTATCCCTTCAACCTCTTCCTTTGAGAGTATCTTATTCAGATCTACTATCAGGATCAGTTCCTCTCCGACCTTTCCAACGCTTCTTAAGAATTCGCCCTTTANATTTTTAGAGATCAAAGGAGGCAACTCCTCCATATCATCTAATGAGAGACGTTTGACGTCCCTCACGCCATCGACGAGCATACCTATCGGGGAGCCCTCATACTCGATCACGATTATCCTTTTGCCCTCTTTCTCACCTCTCCCCTCATCCGAGAATCCAAGTCTCCTCCCAAGGTTTATGATCGTTGTCACCTGGCCTCTCAGGTTTATAACGCCCTCAACGTAACCAGGGGCGTTCGGTATCCTCGTCATATCCTTAGCCCTTATAATCTCCCTCACCTGGGATATCTCAACCCCGTACTGCTCGCATCCCAGATCGAAGATTACGAACTGTTCCATCCTCCATATTCACCCCTCCTCAACCTTGAAGTTCTCGATCATCTCCGCGTACGTCTCCGAAGCGTGCTTCTTAACCGAGTTCATCGTATCACTAAGTTGCTGTATCGCTGCCGTCTGTTCCTCTATCGCGGCAGATGTCTCCTCCGAGGAGGCTAGCCATCTCTTCTGAGGTGCTTGCAACCTCGTCCATGCCTTCGGCGACATTTCCAATCGCCCCCATGCCCGCATCAGATCGCTCTCTTATCTCTTCCATCGAGGCGTTCACCTCGACCATCCCATCTGATATCCTCATGAACGCTCCCAAAACCTTTCTGATGGCAATCCCGCTATCCTCCGATACCTTTCCCATCTCCTTCGCGGAGGTGATCACCTCTGCAGAAGAGTCTCTTATCCCATCAGCTATCTCTTCTATATCCTCTGTGGATCGCTTGGACTCCTCTGCTAACTTCCTTATCTCGTCCGCAACCACAGCAAATCCCCTGCCATACTCTCCAGCTCTTGCAGCCTCTATCGCGGCGTTCAACGCTAAAAGGTTCGTCTGATCTGCTATATCTCTTATCTTTCTGCTAACCTTTCCAACGTTCTTTATAGACTCATTTAGACTATTTATAAGGTCTATACTCTTCTCTATCTCTTCCGTTATCTTATTCATCCCTGTTCCAGCGTTATTAGCATCATCGGATAGCTTTACCGTCGTCTTCGACATCTCGTCCGTCCTCTCCGCCGAGGATTTTGAGGCTTTTGATAGGGTCTCGAAGATCTCGATCGCTTCTTTAAGCTCGGATTGAGCAGATACGGCTATCTTTGATAGATTTTCGGATCCTCCCGCGATCTGCTGTGCTGAAGAAGAGATCTGTTGCATCCCGGAGTTCATCTGTGATACGGATTCTGAACCTTCCTCCGATTCCTTCGTCGTTAGCTGCATCGAGTCCTTTATCCCATCGGTTATTCTGCCAAGATTCTCGAGGAGAAGGTTTATATTATCAGCGATCTCGCCCATCGCGTCCTCTTGCTCCTTTTTTAATCTAACGGAGATGTATCCCTCTGATGCTTTCTTCATTGCATCTTTTATCTTTTCTGCTTGTTCCTGGAGGTATTCGCTGTTCTCTATTATCTGTGCTTCTTTCTCCTTTAATTCTGTTATACTTTTCTCCGTGGCCAAAATCATCAAATTTATATCCTCGCCGATCTTCCTGTATCCTTCGGAAATTTCCTCCAGATCTACTTTGGCAGTTAAATCCCCCTTTGTGGCAGCGGACAGAACTTCTCCAAACGATGCGAGTGCGGAACTGAGATCTTGCTCCCTATTTTGTATCTCTTCCATCATATCGCCAATTCCTTCGATCGTATCGTTGATGATCTCGCCGATAAATTTAAACTCATCTGGTAGTGAAGCTATGTCTATTCTTGCGTTTAGGTCTCCAACTGCGGTCTTACCCAATATCTTACCGAAGTGCGAGATCACGGATTCGAGATCGGTTTTACGCCTGTCCACCTCTGTTATATCCGTGTACGTAGTCAAAATTCTCTTTTCTCCGGTTAAGGCATCTTCATAAGGTAGTGCACTCACGATGANCGTAAATCTCCCATTTGGAACGTCTATCGTATTTATTCCNCTCGTTTTTTCATTCTTCTCTATNGCATCTTTCAGATTGATCTTCTCTATCGTCTTGACAACCTTGAAATCCCTCATGTTTTTAGATATCACGTCTTCACTCGCATATCCGGTTATGCTCAAATAAGCTTTATTTACCTGTAAAACATTTAAATCTCCGTCAGAGACTGATATAGGAATGGGAGACTCTTCCGTTAACTTTAAAAGTGCCTTTTCAGATCTTTTTATCTGTTCTTCTCGTTTTTTAGTCGATTCGATCATCGAATTTATATCTTCCCCGGTTGAATGATATTCCTCCTCTAAAGGGCTCAAATCCACCCTCGAATCAAGATCTCCTTCCGCTGCCGCGGATAAGACCGAACCAAAGTTGAAGATCGCATTCTCAAGGCCGATCTCACGTCTCTTCCTATTACTTATGTCCTTTACAATTGTTATTCTTCCGTCTATTGACGGTAAGAGCGCTTGCGATACCAAAACGGGAACTTCTCTGCCATCTTTTGCCATAACGGAAGTTTCTAGCTCTATGATCCCTCCTCTACGCAACTTTTCCATCTCCTCTCTTATATGCTCCTCCAATCCTTTTCTTTGTTCAGCCAAGATGGTCGGAAGATCTACTATCCTCCTGTTCAAGAGCTCTTCCCTTT
>RXIL01000065.1 GCA_004212085.1 Candidatus Methanolliviera hydrocarbonicum | reverse complement strand
TGCACGCCTACCCCGGGACAGATCAATTTTAACCCTTTAATTATCTTTTTAATCTCCTTTAACCTTTCTGGGTGATTTGCCGGGGCAACAATACCTTCTGCACCCAATTCCACGGCCAAATCACAAATTTTTGCAGAAATATCTGGGAAAAACGCCGATGCTCCAGGATGGCTCATATCGGCTACGACATAAATATCTCCATCGAATTCCCTTGAAACGCCTATACAAGCTTCCAATGAATCTCTTCCGGTGAATCCGTGACATATGATCCCTTCAACTCCATCTTCAAATGCTTCCCTACAGATCAATCTGTTTGTATTCGGAATATCTGCCACCTTTAGATCGGCTATCACCGGTATCAATTGGGAGATCTTCTCCAGCACCTTTATTCCAGCGGAGAGAATTAGGGGATAACCGACCTTCACGTAGGTCAAAGAAGCTCTCGTCTCCTCTATAATCTCTAAAGCTCTTTCCTCATCTAAAACATCCAGTGCGAGAATCAAACCACTCATGAAAAACCTTCGGTTTAGTCGCAGATCAAAGATTTGCGTATATATAGTTTACTTTTACATAAGGTTTAATCGATCGTAAATCAATGTAAAATGTGTTAGACGATTCTTACGTCTTTATTATTCTCATCTAAGATTTAAAAATCTCTTCCTTCTATAAAGACTTCTACTCCATGTTTCTTAAATATCTCATCCATTACTCCTAAATCTACTTCTTTTTTTATTATGAGGATTGCCAGATACTACAGCCTTTCTGATATTCATTATAATCAGCGAGTTTTGAGAGGACGTATGCCGCTTGATCTGGCGTCTCGTAAATCAGGATTCCATTATCTTGGAGCAATTTTACGGCATTCGATTCTCTTCGAGAGAGAAAGCCAATACCGACTATTGGTTTGTTATATTTTTTCTTCAACTTAACAAGATCATCTACGGCTGCCTCATCTACCGCCTCAATCATCTCAGCCGGGATCAGCTCGGAAATATCTCGCATATCGTTGGATATCTGAGCGCGGACTGTATCGAAGTAAGATGAATAAATCGGAGCCAAGCAAAGCACACTTTGTATATCTCGTTGTTGTAGTAATACCTCAAGCGATCTTGTAAATGCCGTTGGGTCCATAGTCCCACCTGTGATATCTATCGGGTTTTTATGGCTCCACATATATGGTAAGAAGGAGTTTAATTCATTCATACTCCCTTTCGTTAATTTTGGTAGATTCAATCCATATTTTACACACGCATCTGCTGCCAATACACCCATTCCGCCTTGAGAGCTCACCATACCTACATTTCTACCTTTAGGAAGCGACGAGAATGAAAATGCCCTTAGTAAATCAATCATCTCCATATAGTTCGAAACGCGTATGATCCCGGCTTGTCTACATACGGCATCAAAGACATAATTCGAGCCCGACAATGAACCAGTATGCGATGATGCGGCGGCGGCACCTATCTCTGTTGTTCCACCTTTTATTACAATAAACGGCTTATTCTTTGTTATTCGTTTCGATACATCCATGAATCTTCTTCCATCCCTAACTCCCTCTATGAATGCCGCAACTACTTTCGTCTCGGGATCATCCGCATAATACGATAGAAAGTCTTCCATGTGCAAATCTGCCTCGTTGCCACTACTCACATATTTATTGATTCCAACACCCTGCCGAGAAGCTTCTATTGTGATAAATGTTGCAAGAGTACCGCTCTGAGAAACGATCGATGCATTACCGGGTTTTGGGATGGTAAAATTCAGAGATGCATATAGTTTAGAGGCGGCGCTGCCCATTCCCATACAATTTGGCCCTATAAGCCTCATTTTTTCACCTCTTGCCACTTCCGCCATTTTCTTCTCCGCTTTTTTACCATCCTCGCCGAGCTCTCCAAAACCTGCAGACAGTACTACCCCAAACTTTACTCCAACCTTGATGCATTCTTCGACGATTTTAGATACTGATATAGAGGGAGTGCAAATTACTGCGATATCAATTTCATCGGGAACATCTTTTACGCTGCTGTAAGTTTTTAAACCCAGTATTTCATCCTCGTTTGGGTTTATAGGATGAATTTTTCCTTTGAATCCACCAGCAATTGTAGATAAAAGAGTTATTGTACCAAGCTTGCCAGGAGACGCCGAAGCACCAACTATCGCAACACTCCTTGGATTAAATAGCATATTTAGGTTTGAAGTTCTCATATCCTCGTCTGTATCCAACTTCTCTTATTAGTTTATCTGTCCGCTGTCTGCGTTTTCCATCTACCCAACTTCCCAAATCCAATATTTCAAATACACGATTTACCTTACTTTCTTATCCTACAGTTATCATTTGAAAATCCGTCGTTTCCGTCCTTTTGCCATTTTAAGCCCTAAAAACGCTTTTGACGGGGGGTAAAATAAGCAGCATATTTCTCGGTAGTTTATACGATTCATTTAACAAAACACAGTGGGACCAGGAAGATAGGCTTAGAATCCTAATTGAAGCTATCCGCTTCTAAGACTTGTAGTTTTTCATTTTTCCTCCCCAATTTTCTATTTCTGTGCCTTCCTTTAATTACACTTTCTCAAACGCCATCTCGATCATCTCGATCAACCTACCCATTCTCTTTGCACCCTTAGATCTTCCAAGCGCCTTCGTAATAATTGGATCTGCGAGAACCTTAGATGTTAGGTCATCCCCCCAATTAGGTCAAAACGATTCTTTGCCCAACAATTCTAAGAACTCTTCAGGTGTAAATAATAAGCCTTTTCTATCCACTCAAAATCCTTGGTGTCGAACGTGATGATCGGATATCTCAACTTCACAGCTAAACTTCCGATCATGTAATCCCTTGCATTATCTTTAAAATCCCATCTGTCTATGGCAGATTTACTGGCGATTTTGGCACATTCCCGATCAAATGGGATCACTTGAACATTTAACGCTTCGAGGAAGGCATCAATAAATCCCTCTCCGCTTCTGCCTTCTTTTTTCAAGTAATGATATAATAGTTCGCTGTAAGAGATGGTGGAAATATAAGCGGTATGGCCACTATTCTTAAGCCGACCGCAGAACTCTTTATTTGAAAAGACGTTTGTATCGAGTATGATTTTCTTATTCAATTAATCCCTTACCCAATCCAGCTTTTATTTCTTTCACGGTCTCGGTTATATCCTCAAATATCCTAACACCTTCTTCTATGACATCATCCGCCCGTATAATCTTATAACCAGCTTTTGTTTTTAGAAAGATAACATCATCTCCCGCTTTTATGTCAAGTTTCTCCCTCACTCGCTTGGGTATGGTGACCTGATATTTCCTCGTATCCGATACCATTACATTTACCTTTTCGTAAGAATATATTAAAGAAATAATGCTTATATCTTGTCATGGTGGGCTGTATATTTCATCCTCCCGGATAGAGCACCATTATCGTACTTACAACCCCCTCACTTCTTTCTGTTCAATCTATCCTAGATAGAAATCGCTCGGTCTAATCCATTCTATCCCCTTTCTAATGCTCACATGATATATAGCCCTTGACATCCTTTTTTACTCTTTATCTCCCCTTTTTTCCATTTTCGTGTTTTCCTTTAACTACCACTTTCTCAAACGCCGTTTCGATCAGCCCATCGGAGCGGGATCTCCGATCTTTAAGTATGCAAATAAGTTCCATTTGAATCTTTTTATCCCTTGTTCATCCTATCCAGCAACGAAGCACATATCAACGGCAGAACGATCGTTGCATCGGAATAGACGACCACTCTTCTTCCTCTCTCTTTTATCTTTCCCCAGGAGACGGCCTCTTCAAGGCTTGCACCGGAGAGCCCGCCCGTCTCTACCCGATCCATCGTTATCTGGATGGCATAGTCAAAACCGGCATCGGGATTCAAGAGCATCGACTGAAATATAAAATTCTTTGGAACGCCCCCACCGACGATCGCAACACCGCTCTTATCGGATTCAAAGCAGAGATCTGAAAATTCTCTCATATCCGCGAACGCATTCACGCTCAAATGATGAGTCTGACCGTACATCCATGCATGTAGCCCAAATATCGAGTCTGCTAACGCCGGGCAGAATATTGGGACGTCTTTCTCATAGGCTCTCCTAATGATAGAATTTTCGTCTTCAATTCTTGAGCCCGCCTCTCTTATCAGACCACTTATCGATATATCCTTGCCTTTCTCGCCTATATCTTCAAATATCTCCCAGAGATTTGTTTCAAGTGTTATGAAAGCCTCGTCACTAACAAAAACATCGTAAATCCTGTTAATACCTTCTCTTCTAAGTTCTGCATCTTTTTCTGATTCAGAAGAAGAACGCAGATAATGATGGCAACCGAAAGCCTCAATCAGATCGTGCGTCAGATTTGCTCCAGTCGTTACGAGAACGTCTATCCATCCCCAATCTATCATATCGGATATTATATTCCTCATTCCAGCAGGAACCATCGCCCCTGCAAGACCAAAGAACTTTCTTGCNCCNNNNTCNATCATCTCTTCATATATATCCACCGCGTCTGCTATTCTCCTCGAATTGAATGCGGTGTACCCGAATCCATCGACGAGTTCCCCAACCGACATGCCCTTGGATAACATTAAATGTTTCACTTCCTTATCCTTTTCCATCTAATCCCCAAATTTTGTGATCGTGTTACTAAAACCAACCTTCAAGTGTCTTTTGTCTCTTCTTCTCAGTGGAGACCGATACCTTTTCTAATGCCTTCTTAACCCTCATCTCTGAAAAGCCATGCTCTTCGCACAAAAATTCGATTACCTTCTCCTCATTGGGTTTGCCCCATCTTATCTCATAATCTCCAGTTACGTTAGGATTCAAAAAGATCTCCTTCACCTCATCCAGTTCCTCTATCCTCTCATTGATGGAGGTTAAAACCTTCTCGATCGTCCCATGTTTTTTTATCAATTTTAAAGCCTTTTTGGGACCTATTCCCTTAATACCCCCGTTATAGTCGGTACCGGTGAGGATACCAACACCTATGAGCTGTTCCCTATCAATTCCAAGTTCTTCCAAGACCTCTTCCAATCTTATCTCTTCCGGCATCACGTTCAGATATACATTCTTCCTTGGTAGCTTCCTCTTTCCACTTATTGTAAGGTTTCTAACGAGTCTTTTCGCCCCGAAGAGCATGGAATCATAATCTTGGGACGCTGCAAAATCTGCATCTCCCTTTGATACCATAAATGCCGCTTGAGCCTCTCCCTCCGAAGGAGCATAGACGCAAGGAATTCCAAGATAGCCCAAGAGCTCCTCGGAGTCTTCCACAATATCAGAATTTATCCTTGCCGATGCCTGAGCATATTTAAACGCTTCTTCTCCCCTCTCTTTTGCCTCTCCATACTTTTTTAAAGCCTCTTCCCTCGTGGCTTTTCTCTTATCGAGCGTCTTTCTCTTTAACATGGGTGGCGCTCCATCGAAGACAAATATGGGTTTTACTCCTCTCTCCAAAAGATTAGACATCCTATAGATGATGCCGGAAAGATGAGAGGTTATCCTTCCCTCGCTGTCCATCAGGGGCGTTCCATCTCTCTGCCTTATAATGCTCAAAAACTGATATAGTGTATTGTAGGCATCTATGGCTACCATGTAGGATGCCAAATGTTCCAATGAGATCTCTTCTCTCTTCAAGACGGAACCTAAATCGACGCCCAT
>RXIL01000058.1 GCA_004212085.1 Candidatus Methanolliviera hydrocarbonicum | reverse complement strand
CCGGAATCTTTTATCATCTCTGATATAATCATATGAGTGATTGGAGGGAGAACGAAGATAAAAACCTAACTGAACACAGGATAATCGGAGGAGCAGGAATATATTTATGTTATAATATACAGCCCAATGATCATGGATAAAAACAAAGAAAAGAGAAGTGCCACTATTGGTGATCTGCTGGGAAACGTGATGGGTGCGAGTATTCCAGTTATTCTTGGGGGCGTGATGGGAGGAACCACGGCTCTTCTGAAATCGACGTTGAGCACGGATGTTTTGGGCGCTATAGTGGGAGCCATAGACTCCAAGGCGATTGGAGATGTGTTGGGCGCGACCGTAAATGCGCTAGCTCAAAATGCAGATAAGTATAGCCATGGCATTGATGAGTCCCGTATTTGAGATCGTAAGCCGTTTGGTTGGAGCGGTGATCGATATGCTGGCTCCTGTCATATTTGGGGCTGTTGATTCCTTATTGGGAGCTATCGGTCCTATGATCGGGTCTTTGACCAAGAGTCTTTGACCAAAGGCGGTTTACTTGGATCTCTAACCGGAATGATCGGTCCCCTGCTGGAATCTCTAACTGGTCTTCTCGGTTCTCTGTTCGGATCTTCTGACTAAGCAAAGAAAAATCGCTCATGGACGATATAGAATTCCCAAAGACATTCAGAGAGGCTGGGAGGGAAGAGACGTAACCTTTTAGCTCTTTCTTACCTCTCCTCTCTTTTTGGATTTCTCCACCTAAAAATCTAATGTGGCAGGCAATTGCTAAAAAATAAAGAAGAGACCATGGGATCTAAGCTTTTTTGGCTTTTTTCTCCTTTCTGTTCTGCGACATCACCAAACCTGATATCGCGAGAAGCGCGATTGCCCCAACTATCAATCCCAATGCAACCACTCCTTTCAATACTATCGCAATTGACTCTCTAATACCGGGAACCATTGCGAGCAAGAGAACTGCCAGTACTAGCAGAGCTATCCCACCCAAGCCAGCCCCAAATGGGTCATGTTTATATTTAACCATGATTCTCTCAGTATCATTATTTTACTTAAACATTTCGTTTTATGATACCGTATCTTTATAAACAAACCGCAAAATATAAGCCTCCATCTTTAGCACTGTGTATTGATATGGAGGAAAAGCGTTGAAACTATACTTGGATTGTATTCCTTGTTTTCAGAGACAGGCACTTGAGGCGGCGAGGATGGTTACGGACGATGAAGAGAAGCAGGAGGAGATACTTAGGAGAGCGATCAAAGAATTACTTGATCTTAACTGGGACAGAAGGCCTACGGAGATTGCCCACAAGATTCACGGGATGGTGAAGGAGATGAGCGGAGATAAAGACCCATACAGGGAGGTGAAAAAGAAGTACAATGATCTCGCCTTGGCTCTTTACCCTGCTTTGAAAGAGCAGATAAAAAGATCTAATACACCACTTCTAACGGCGGTTAGGCTTTCAATCGCCGGAAATGTGATAGATTTTGGTGCCTCTTCAAATTTTGATATACATAGAACGATTGATGAGGTGCTGGTGAAGGAATTTGCAATAAGTGACTATAAAAAATTTGTCGAAAGATTGGAAAGGGCAAGGAAGATAATATATCTGGCGGACAACGCAGGCGAGATCGTCTTTGACAAGCTCCTGTTAGAGACCATTCTATCCAGATATGAGATAGGTAAAATAATATTTGTGGTAAAGGCAACACCGATAATAAATGACGCCATGTATGAGGACGCCATCTACGTCGGCATCGATAAAATTCCAAATATAGAATTTATGGAGATTGGGGCAGGAAGCGATTCTGGGATTACACGCGAGAGTAAAACGTTTTTAGATATGTTGAAAGAGAGCGATATTGCCATCAGCAAGGGACAGGGCAACTATGAGTCATTGAGCAATGTCGATGGTATATTCTTCCTGCTGATGGCGAAGTGTCCCGTGATTGCAAGAGACCTCGGGGTAGAGATGGGAGATATCATCTTGAAGGGATCTTAAGTGGGAGAAGGAAGGAAAAAGTGAAAAACGACGATAAAACAGATCTCAATGCCTTTGTTGAGGAGATAGAGGCAAAGATATTGGAAGAAGAGAGGGAGATATATACCGAAAGAACGCTCAAAGAGGCGAACGATCCAAAGAACTTGGGAGAAATAAAAGGTGCGAATGGATTTGGAAAAGTAACTGGTCCTTGCGGTGATACGATGCAGATCTGTCTCAAGATCGAAGATGATAAAATTACGGTAGCAAGTTTTTGACGGATGGCTGTGGATCATCTATCGCCTGTGGAAGCGTGATAACAGAATTGGTTAAAAGTAAAAGTATCGAAGAGGCGTTAAAAGTTGGAGATAAGGATATTCTATCGGTTTTAGGTGGACTACCAGAGGAAAATTTACATTGCTCGGTTCTTGCTGCTGATACTTTGAGGGCAGCGATCGAGGATTACATAGATAAAGGAAAAGGGGGATACAAAAAATAGATCTTATAACTGCAATAATTCTACTGACATTGACTGGAATCGGTGTTGGATTTGCTCAGGGGTTTCTTGGCGTAGGCGGGTGTTTCATCATGGTTCCTGTGACGTTCTTCGTATTCACTTCGATGGGCGTTCCCACCGACATGGCGATTAAGCTTGCGTTTGGATCTAACCTCCTCGTAGTCTTTCCCACTGCAATCAGTGGAGCATGGGCGCATACAAAGAAAAAATCTGTATTGTGGAGAGCTGGAATTACTTTAGGCCTTTTTGGGGTGATTGGAGCACTTATGGGATCGACGATCACATCGAGGTTCATCTCTGGAGATATATTGAAGGTCGTATTTGGGGTCGTGATCGGTCTTGGGGGAGTGGGGATGTTGATAGGAGAACAACCAAAGATGGAGGAAGAGGCAAAGGACGATCCTATTCTCTTGGCTATCTTCGGTTTCTTGATAGGCATCATCAGTAGTATGACTGGCATCGGCGGTGGGGTCGTTATGATTCCGGTGATGACGATGGCTTTAAGATTTAAGATGCACGATGCAGTTGGCACTTCGACTTCGGTGATGATCTTCACGAGCATCGCGGCTGCTACGGGATACCTCTTAAATGGACTGTCGGTTCCAGATCTCCCAGCATATTCGATCGGTTATGTTAATCTTCTTGTGTGGGCTTGTTTAGCTGTTACATCTGTCCCAATGGCACAGATAGGTGCAAGAGCCGCGCATAGTCTTCCAGCAAAAGAATTAAGATACATATTCATCTCTTTAATGTTCTACGTTGCACTAAAGATGATAGGAGTGTTCTCATGGCTCAGATTGCCGATATGAAACCGATAGGAGTCATACACTCTCCGTATAAAAACGTTGGAGAATGTCCTAATCAATCATACAAATCGAAAGAGATCGCGGAAGTTGAGGTATTTGAGGAGTATGAAGATGGGCTAAATGGGATAGATGGGTTTTCTCACATCGTCATTGTATTTCTATTTCATAGGTCAAAGGGATATTCTCTAATTGTTGCGCCTTTCCATAGCAACCATCTGAGGGGCGTCTTTGCCACGAGATCACCGAGAAGACCTAATCCAATCGGAATCTCCATCGTTAGACTGATCGAGAGAAGAGGAAATATATTGAAGATAAGAGGAATAGATATGATCGAAGGCACGCCGATCCTGGATATAAAGCCATACGTTCCATTATTTGATGGAGACGTCAAGATTGGCTGGTTGAAGGGAAAGATCAAATAAGGATATATTACTAAAAATATATTCTGAACTATTTAAAGCCGACACATCCCTATTATAAATCAAGCCATAGATAAGGTGTTGAGGAAATGAATAGAAGAGAAACTTCCAAAAGAACTAAAGAATCATCGATAAGAGGTATCGCGTTTGTGGCACGATGAAACCGATGGTTCTTACCCAGTACGTCTGATACGGATCTCATGTCTTTCCCATGAGGAGAATAAAGAGAGAAATTTACAGATGGTTTACCCGAACAAATCTCGGCAAGATAAATATCACTATTCCTGCTTGTACCGGCTAAGATCACCCACCCATCGTAGAGAGCTTGGGTGGAAACAGTTCATTCCGGGAGGCGAGAGTTGTCGCTTCTCACCTGTTGTAAGGTTCATCGTATGAATAGTCCATTCTCATAAGGAATTGATTTCTAAACCTTTACATAACCCCTTACCACCACACTCACTCCATATCAAAGTGTTTTCCCGGAGGCAAGATCTGCCTTTAAGAGTCGGTGTAACGGCTACTGGAATCGCCTGGTCAGTCGAAAGATCTTTCATATAAATATCTTCCCCGCCGATACCAGAGAATTCTGCTAAAATAAACCAAACAAAGCGATTTTTAATGGATGATTTGAGCCAATCCGCCCATACCACTTTATCTCTCTAAATGGAGTACCATGGAGATAATGTCACAGGGATGGTGCAAACCGGAAATTCTTTTTGTCCCTCTAATCCTTTTCCTAAAGCCCCACTATTTGGGAGGGGAATGTCTTCAAATATTGATGTGTCAGAATGTTGGTGTTTAAACAAGCAAATGCCCCGACTATGGAAAGAAAGGAATGATGGAAGGCATAAATGAAGATAGAGAACAGATGCAATGGCAGAGGAGCTTATCGATCATGTATGGATACCATAGGAGCTATTCATGTTCAGGATACCTGTTCAATGAGCGGCACACACTACTCTCCCTTGAAGAACATTTATAAATGTAGCGTATTATTATCCATGCATGTATGGCAAAAAAGCGACGGAGAAAACCATAGAATGTCCAAGATGCTGGGTGGAGATGAAGAAGGAGGAAATAGATATACTGGGTCCAAATGTTATCATCGATCTCTGTCCCAAATGTCAGGGCATATGGTTGGACGATAACGAACTCAAGAAAATACTTGGCGATAGAAAACTTGCCAATTACCTGACAAAGCACATCGGCACGCAGAGTAAGAGTAAACTGGTATGTCCCCGTTGTGGAGGATTGATGGACCTTGAATATGCTGAAGATGTAGAAATAGATGTCTGTCTTAACTGTCATGGAACATGGTTGGACTACGGTGAGCTGGAAAGATTGAGGGAAAAATCTGAATCAGGTTATACTGGCGACAAAGAGGAAAAAGCTGTGGAAGAGTGGGAAGAGATGATGGCTAAACAGCGAAGAAAAAGGCTGAATAGCTTATTTGGGCGGCTGATGCGGTAGAATATCGTTAAGAAGCAGACCGTAGAAAGGTTAAACCTGCCCGTATGGCATTCGTTGGCTCGATTCGTCAGGAGAATGCTCAAAAATCCAAAGACGCATTCAAGAACTCCGGATTTTGTACAAGTATGGTATAATTTTGTGAAACCACACAGATCTTGGAGGATAGAAGAGAATGATAGAAAGCATAAATGAACATACCTTACTCAATCTTATATTACATTATTATCACCCTATTTTATCTCCATTTAAAGACCTCTTCCGCAAGGAAGGGGTAGTTCACCCTCTGTGCAGTAAAGTTTAAAATAACGCTTTGACTATTTTATAATCATTAGAAAAAGTGATGAATCCAGAGATGACAAAATAAAATGAAAGAGTTGTTGATTGCATCGATCGCGTTTGCCCTCTTTATCTTATGCCCGAGAATGGCTGGAATGACGAATATAATATCGAATGCGAGCAGCGTAAATATAATAAAG
>RXIL01000156.1 GCA_004212085.1 Candidatus Methanolliviera hydrocarbonicum | reverse complement strand
CCGCGCCCCTCTGCGTACTCTGCGGTTATATTCCGTGTTTGGTTACAGTATGCCCCATGTTTCGGGTAGTTCCTGCATAGTGAAGTCCCCTGATAGTAGTTTAGGTGCCTGAGTAGCTACAAAGAAAATTTATGAAGAGATATCCGACCTCTTGAAATAGTTGCAACTGAAACTTTAAATATCCAAAAGGCACAGATAAATAGATGAAACTAAAAGTCGTCTTAGAACCACAAGAAGAGGGAGGGTATGCAGTATATGTGCCATCTCTCCCAGGCTGCATATCTCAGGGTGAGACATACGAAGAGGCATTAGAAAATATCAAAGAAGCGATGGAGCTCTATCTTGAGCCAGATGAAGACGAACTATTGCAGTATCCACAACTTAAAGTCGTGGAAGTTATGGTATGAAAAAATTACCAGTAATTACAGGATACGATGCGATAAAAACTCTAAGAAAAGCAGGATTTATACCAACATGCCAAAAAGGTTCGCATGTTAGGCTTAAGAAGATTGAAGATAGCAAAACGATCAAGATCACAGTTCCAGTTCATGGAACATTGAAGAAGGGTACATTGAGCAGAATCATCAAGGATGCTGGTTTGACGAAGGATGAATTTTTACGATTGCTATGAACAACATACAAGTAAATGCTCGCTTACGCTCGTATTTACTTGAGTGCATAAAGTTATACCTTATGTACTGTGACAAATAACAAAAAATCTGGGCCTAGTAATATCCCAAAAGGTGCTCGTACAATTGGTGGTGCAATGCCGGAGGCTTCGAAAGCTATTTATCACCGCCCTAATTAGTCTGAGGCCTATGGGAAAAACGGGAAGCGTTCGTTGGGTCAAGATAAAGGGCAGAAAGGGCCAGATCAGGCTGGTGGCAAACGCCAAGTCCGGTTACAAGAGGCCTGGGCCTCTACAGAAGTACACCTCTTCGGGAGCGAAGAGGAGGCGGATCAAGAGGTCGCCGAAGGCTCTAGCGACCAGGTGATGTACTCTTTCGATTCTGTTTTAGTGCGTTATGGCGAGATCGCTCTCAAGGACTCCTGGACCAGGAGGGCCTGGGAGCGGATTCTGGCTTCCAACATAGCTACTGTATTGCAGGAGGCGGGGATAGAGTACCAGGTATCTGGAGAGCGGGGCAGGATATTCGTACGGGTCAGCGACCCTGAGGCGAGCCGTCTCATCGCCGATGTCTTCGGGGTGGTCTCGGCAAGTTCGGTCTGCACAGTTCTTCCGGAGATGGAAACCGTGGCCAGGGTTGCATGTGAGCTGGCCATCGATCGCGGTCTTTCTTCTTCATCATCATCTTCTCCTTCGTCCTTCGCCATCAGGTCCCGCAGAGCCGGAGGCGAGATCTCCGGCACCCGGATCGCGGTGGAGGTGGGCAGGGCGGTCCAAGAGCGCACCGGGGCCCGGGTGGACCTCGATTGTCCGGAGCTGGAGATCTTCGTGGAGGCGAGGGTGAACCGCGTCCTGGTCTTCACCGAGGTCGTGCCGGGCGTGGGCGGGCTTCCCCTGGGGTCACAGCCCAGGATGGTGGCCCTTATATCCGGGGGCATCGACTCCCCGGTGGCGGCATGGATGATGATGAGGCGAGGCTGTCCCGTCTCGCTCCTCTACTTCGACCTCAGGCCTTATGCGGACGCCCGCGTTCAGGCCCTCGGGTCTGCCGAAGCCTTGCGGAGATGGACCTCGGGCCGGAAGATAAGCTTCATCCAGGCGCCCATGGGCAAGAGCCTGGAAAAAATCGTCGGCGCCCACCGGCGGGATACCTGTCTTCTCTGCAGGCGGCTGATGTACCGGGTTTCTGCCCTGGTGATGAAAGAAGAAGAGGCCTTCGGCGTTGTTACCGGCTACTCTCTCGGCCAGGTGGCATCGCAGACCCCGGCGAATATCATGGCCGAGCAGGCGGGGATCGATCTGCCCATCTACCATCCTTTGATCGCCATGGACAAGACCGAGATCGTGGATATTGCCAGGAAGATCGGGACCTACCAGGCCACAGAAGATGCGGGGGGTTGCCTGGCGGCGCCAAAAAAGCCCATGACCCGGGCCAGGGTACAAGATGTCCTGGTGGCCGAGGCCGGGCTGGGGATCGAGGAGATGGCGGAGGAGGTCTTCGCGGGGCGGGTGAGGAGGAGGGTGTGAGGTGGCGGGAAAGGCGTGGGATATATTTTTAAGCGGTCTATGAGGGTATGGCTTCTTTTTGTCTGGTTTGTCTGTGCTGGATTGTTTTCTTAGTTGTAGGGATCTTTTGGGTTATGTGGATGAAGATGCGATAGATCTATCGAGGGATCTGTCTCGAAATATGCAAAAACCATAAAGTGACACTGGAAGGGTGTTGTGAATTATATTAAGATGAGGATGGACAACGGTATCTTAGATGAAATAAATAGTGCCATTCAATCTGCAAAGGATAATGCAGAGCTAACTGGTTTCATTAATTTCATCTCTTCTGAAGTTGTAATGTTTTTTGCAAAGACTGTTTATAGGCATTCCTAGGAAGAGGTCTAATGACCTAAAGGTAAAATTCCGCCCTAAACCGCTCTCTATTAACATGTGGACATTGGTCATCGATTAAGGATCTTTAGGCCAATTTAGAAATCAATTTATCCTTTTTGGACTCTCCAAGCAATCCTCTTAGAGCGTAAGATAGATCATTTTGTGATGTTTTGGGTCTTAACGTTAAGTTTTGGGGGTCCGTCTTCAATGAATCCTCGCAGGCCTAAAACACAGTTATGAAATAAATACCGAGTTAAGGCTATAAATAGCGAAATCCTTATCTAGTGGCCAATGTATTTTTAATGTAACAAAGTTCAGCTAGTTGGTGTTGGTGAAATTTGATGAGTGAGTTCAATTATCAACTTCTCAGCTGCCCCTGGCTACGTAGATCCTCAAATGCAGCTTTCGCTTCAGAAGCTGTTTTACACTTTGTTGCTGAATATGGCAATTATTCTTCACATACAGTTCGCCGACTATTTCATGCTCGCAGTGGTTTTACATTTAGTAACCAATCGGGCGAACGTGTTGGGGATGAATACGAAGATGCCAAAGTAGTCGGTGCTATGTTCTACAAATTAGCTCAACGTGGCCTTCCTGCACCGTGTAGCCTTAAAGTCGAGCGTCACATCTTGAACTTGGCAAAAGATGCAGGGGTCCTAGAGTTTGAAGAAACGGCCGGCGACGGCAGGATCAAGTTCGTTATATGTAGTTCCGAAATACAAAATCTGGATTGGATGATAAAGGCCTGCTGTTTGCCGGAGTTGCTTTTGGATGACAAAGACGTCGATGACCTTCTTGAACGTTACAGAGGCCTTTGTACATCTCCCGAAAAAGAATTCTTCGATATATTACTTAGGTCCTTTCCAGACAAGCGCCTTGCGCTTTTCGTTCTTCCCCAACGCCAGATGGGTTCCATGTTGGACCCTGTTTTGGAAAAAGGCCCATCTGTTGATGAGGATGATCGTGTAGACTTTGCATTAGAAGTGCCTCACACCATAGACGACAAGTGGGTGAGAATCGCCATCGAGATTGACGATAAAAGTCACGAGAAATCGGAGGATAAGGATAGAGAGCGAGATGATAAACTGCGCAATTCGGGTTGGATAATTAAAAGATTTTTCTTGAAGAATAGTAAACACTGGGAATCCCAAATTGAATGGGATATTGTATTGGAACTTAGGGCAGTCATTCCAGATGAGCTTCTAAAGGCAGCTGAAGAACTGCGTAGTCTACCACCCAAAAAGAGAAATGCAGTTCAGTCACTTGTGCTATTGCCTTTGGCTGAATCCCAAATTGCTACGGTTTTGGCTAAGCTAATATATGAAAAAGGCACAGCAAACATTACAATTGCTGATTCTCAAGATCTTGGGCTTGATATAGTTGTTGATGCCATAATTGAAACATTGGATGCAATTTTGGCACTTCATGGAATAAATGGGATTGGATATCCTTGTATTGTTGCAGATGGCAAGAACCCCGACGTCGATTATTACGCTATTCCCTCATCTGTTGTTTGGGATGCTCTTAGGAACTCTAGCCCACTGGTCATTTCACCTGTCGTAGTCTCCTTACCCGGTAGTATCAATCCACTTCTGGTTGTGAAACCAAAACCTGTGGAGATCCATACACCGGATCGAAAGGAGGCCGTCGACAAGAGTTTAAGATATTTGCTTCAAAATGTGTTTCGATTGTTCGAGTTCCGACCTCGTCAGCTTGATATAATCAAGCGTGCGATTGCCTTACAGCCTGTAGTCGGTCTCCTTCCAACTGGTGCAGGCAAGTCGTTGTGTTATCAGCTTGCAACTTTCATCCAGCCTGGTTTTTCTCTCGTGGTAGATCCTTTGGTCTCCCTGATGGAAGATCAGCAACTGAACCTTGAGGCAATGGGAATACACCGATGTATCCAAATTAGATATGGAAAGAGTTCTAATGCAATTAATGAGCAAGTGCTCCGAATCAAAGATGATAACTTGATGCAAAAAGGATATCCTATTTTTGTGTTTGTGGCTCCAGAGAGACTTCAGATTAAGAGCTTCACGGATAAACTACCGGTGAACATGCCGATTCCCTACTGTGTCGTTGACGAGGCACATTGTGTTAGCGAGTGGGGTCACGACTTTCGTCCATCTTACTTGAACGTTGGCAGGAGAGTACGAAAGCATTGTAAAAAATATGGAATTGAACCAAGCTTTATGGCGCTAACAGGCACGGCATCGCGTAATGTGCTTATTGATATTATGAAAGAGTTGGATATAAGCGATCCGAATGCGGTGATCGAACCGGAATCATTTGATCGCAAAAACTTGAACTTTGAGATTCAGAAAGTTTTACCAAAAAATCGGTTGGAGGTGATTGCCAAAAACGTTCAGGAGATGGTCAAAGAATTTGAAAAGGATTCAGATACATCCTCAGATGTTCCTAGCGGACTTGTTTTCACAAACTTCAAGAATAACCCCCCCGGTGCATCCCTTGGCGTTCATGACATAAGGGCTTGTGTGGTTGAAGCACTAAGTGACCACTATGATCTTCCAGATATTCACGATCGTATTGGAATATACTCTGGTAATCCACCAAAGAACGAGAATTTGTCCAAACGTGAGTGGAGTGTGAAGAAGAGCAAAATTCTAAAAGACTTCAAGAATGATAAGGTGCCCATTTTGGCATGTACGCATGGATTCGGTATGGGTATCGATAAGCCGAATATTCGTTTCACAATTCACACGATGTTGCCTAGATCTCTTGAAGAATTATATCAACAATGTGGACGCGCAGGACGGGACGGAAAAGAGGCAAATTGTGTTATTTGTTTTGTCGATGAAGATCCTGAATTGGCAGATGATATTCTAAATCCGGATCAAACTGTGCTTGAAGATATACAATATAAGAAAAGTAGAATTACCAATGCCGAACCGAGGAATGACGCCATAAGAAATACCTATTTTCTAACTACTAATTTCCCTGGAAGAGATTTGGACAAAAGTCGCCTTCAAAAACTAGTCGCCGAGTATCTGATACCAAATTTGGATGAAGATGAATTTGACGTACCATTTACAGCTTTAACTAGCAAATCACTAAACGATGATGAGTCTGATGTAGAAAAGGCCATTTATCGCCTCCTAATATTGGACGCAATCGAAGATTACATGGTGCCCCAAATCTATTTATACTATCCCCTAATATAATTTCCTTCATTGGGGTAGCATTGGAGGGAGTTATACGGTATCGGAAACCACAG
>RXIL01000050.1 GCA_004212085.1 Candidatus Methanolliviera hydrocarbonicum | reverse complement strand
GCTTCGCAACCTTGCCCTTTGAGTCATATAACAGCGGATAAAATGGAAATCAAGGATTCCCCCAAATTGCTTCCGGCAACTTCTTTTATGCTGAAGCCGTTATCGGAATTTGCAGTTTTTCCACTAAGCATAGCCATCCTCTTCAATCCGCCATGTATCGTCATTTCACCCAGAATAACCATCTGTTCTTTTACAGGTTTTTCCAATAATGCAGATAAAATTGCCGTATAAAACGCTACACCTGTTTTAGGCACCTTCTTTAGACTGCATGAGATTCACTATCTGAATATGCAAATCATATAATCCTTCATACTTTTATCCACCGTCAATTTACTAAGATTTGCCTTTACGAAGTTATAAGCCGTTTGGATCGCCTCTTTAATAGCTGATGATGAATGCACTCCTCACGAAGTAGTTTTTTTAGTTCCTCATGCCCTTTCAGGGGGCTGGTTGTCTGTAACATGGTTGCATCAGCATCAATTCGTTTACAGATATTTAATAAGAACTCCGCTCCCTTTCCATCTCGGGTTCCTATAAAGGGAGAAGGCATTAACTTCATATACCAATAGGTAAATCCAATGCCTCCACCTAAACCTAACAGCATTTCCTCGGATAAATGCGATCCATGATAATCCAGAATATTATTCAAAGTTTAGAATCAAAATTAATAGAAAGCACCTTTTGTTTTATTGTTCCCTTTTTATCCCTTCTTTCATCTATCTTTAACGTGGTAACTACCCTTTCGGCGCCTTGCTTAAAAACAGATTCGTGCACGGATTCAAATGCTTTTAAAATTAAAGACATATCTTCTGCCTCAAATATGCTGCCCATTGCTGTAAGTTCTGGCTTCAATCCTAATCTTTTTAACTCATCCACCGCTTTTGCAACGTATTTACTTACACTTATCGTTTTTGTTCCTATTGGAATGACGTTGATTTCGGCAATTATCATTTTATAACTAATTTTTATCAACTCATATATTAAAACCTTCCTCGTATATTGATTGTCAGGTTTAACGTTTTTTTACCTTTTGATAAATCTTTGATCGCCTTCTCCTGACCATGCGAGAAATAAGAGAGTTACAGCGCTGAAGATTGCATTTAGGCGTATAATCAAAGGAACCACAAAAGATAATGTAGGATGGAAAATAAATTCCGTGAAACAAAGAGCCAACGATTACCTTCGATCACATAGTATAAAGATTCCTAACCTAAATAAAACCGAGATAAGCTGCTCCAGAGCTCAACCAGTGAGATCTGTAGAAAGAGCAAAGATCATGCTTGCCAGCTATGAGGGCAAGAGCGACTCTCAGATTGCAAGAGAACTAAGTACAAAAGAAGAAATCACAGATAAAGAACTTTGAAAGTCTTTTTAGCAAGATGACGAGGAGCCTGCTGAGAGGGGTGCAGGTCTCACCGAAAGCGAAAGAAGAACTAGCGTGAGCGCAATCGAAGTACTACAATGATCTGAATAAAATGCCCGCGATATTCAAATCTGTTGATTTGTTAATTTGGGAGCTATGCAGTAGAGGTATAGACCAATCGGTAGATTTTGGAGGAGATTAAATCATTTATGTAAAAAAAGTTTCAATCGATAAAGTTAAATAGTGGAATCGTTGTAATTAAAAAAAGGTGAAAAATATGATGATGAAGGGAGCAATAGATGATCATTTTCATTTTGAGCCGGATATGTTTCCGTTGGAAAGGATGATTCATGGTATGGACTTGAATGGGGTAGAGAAGACTGCACTTGTCGCAAGAATGTGCGAGCCATTCTATATGGACACTGCATTTAAAAATCTGTCGTCCAGAACTCTCCGGATGTCTCTCCTCTACTTGAACCCATTGGGGAAGATGGTGTATATGAGTACGATCGATTCCGGGGGAAATTTTGTGCTTAACCCCCTTACAAGAGAGACCTATAAAATATACGGCAAGCCCGATAACAATGAGGTTGTTGAGGTGATAGATAAATATCCCGACCGCTTCTATGGGTGGATCTTCGTAAATCCTGCGGGCCCAAGCGATCCGATGGAGGAGATAGAGAAATACGTTTCGATTCCCCAGATGATAGGCGTAAAGACGCATCCCTGGTGGCAGCAATACCCCGTTAAAAAGCTTGAAGGGGTTGCCAGATGGTGTGAAGAGAACGGATACCCAATTCAAGTACATCTTGGGGTCGGAGAGATGGGTGATTATCGCTATCTTCCAGAAAAATTCCCTGACCTTAAAATCATCTATCTGCACGCTGGTGTCCCATTTTTCAGGGAGATCTGGAATCATTTTGCATCTAAAAAAGACTCAAATGTTTTTTTCGATCTTTCAAGCCCCTACAATGATGATATCATAATAAAAGAGGCGGTAAATACTCTTGGTGCTGAAAGATGCCTCTATGGGAATGATGGACCCTACGGATACCAAAAGCCTGGAGAGGACTACGACTACGGGTTGATAAAGGGGTGGATAGAAAATTTATCAATATCTACCGAGGATAAGGAGAAGATATTGGGGAAGAATTTTGAGGCGTTGATAAAGCGATCCTAAGCGGGCGATATAATTTTTAAAGTTTTTATCGAATCTCTATCGAGGGTAACCTGCTCCTTGATGGAGATTCGTACTCAACTGTTTCTTTAATCCTTTATAGTATCTTCCCATTGGATTGGATACCCATCTGCAATCTTCATCCTCTCCAATACAGTTTCCGTACGTCTTCATCGTTGCGCAGGAAGGGCATCTATAGACCGTGCCGCTCGATCCCGTTATATGCTCGACCTGATATCTCGTCTTTTCCTCGTCGAAGTCGGGCGAACTTCTATATATTTTTATTATCTCATCTCTGCTCATCCCTACGCTGGAAAGAAAGGATGTCAAAGCGAATCTTCCAGAGTGAGAGATGTTGCTTCCTCTTTTGATCTCGGAGACAAGAAACTTCATGCACGGTGGAAAATGATCTTTATTTATCTCACTGAACTCGTATCTCATGAATGATGCTTTCTTTTCGTTCAATTTTTTCTTAATTTCATTTATATTGCCCCTCATTCTTTTACATATCTCATCAGGAACATTCAGCGGTAGATCATCATTTATCTTTCTCCGATATGCCTCCTGCAAGATTCTTAGAAAATTTTCTTTACTAAGATATACGTAACCTTTGCAGACCCTTTTATTGATCAGTTTCCACCTTGGATCTCTCATTCCAGTGCCGTATCTCAAGTAATCCGTAAAATGTATCTTATATTCTTTATTATCTCTCTCTGATCTTACCCCTAAGCTCTGATCCACCCTCTCGATGAATTTGTCATCTTCCTTGACCATGCTTTTATAAACCCTCTTCGATTCGAAGAGTGCATATCTTTTTATGAGGTAATCGTCTTTTATACACGAGAGCATTATGTTGGCGGTGGAATAAGAGAATATCTCCCTCTCCGGTTTATCATACACATGTTCTTTACCATCCAGTGCGTCCAGAATTCTCCTTTTTCCTCTCTCCAAAATCTCAGAAAAACCGATTTCTGTGATATCCTCCAATGAGATGTCACTATCTCTGATATAATCTTTTGTTTCCTCTAAAAATGGATATTTATAGATCTTTTTTAGCTCCACTCTCAACTATTCTTCCACCCTGGGTGCTAAGAGGTATTCTATCTCCCCTTTCCCGCCTGCGAATTCAGATCTTATCTTTATGGGATAATTATCCCCTATTCTGATTTCCACCAGCTCTGCTCCTATTAATGCCTTGGCTATATCCAATATATATCCCAAATCAAACATCGAATGAACATTCGCCTCTATATCAAACGCGCTTAAATCCTCTTTTAGAATATCAAGAGACATTTCAGATGTTTCACCAATACTTGCTATCTTTAATCCGTCTTCCTTTGCATCGAAGGTGATATAATCACTCACTTTTTCTGCCGCCTTTACTGCCCGCCTAAATTCTTTCCCGTCCATAACCACCCGGACAGGCAGATCGATCTTGGGGGTTTTTGGCTCTTTTTTTATCGTATCCAGACTTATAAGTGCCAGTGAGTAGCTGAGTTTATCCAGAACAAATTTAATTCTGTTCTTCTCCTCCAAATACTCCATCTCAATGTGTTCGTCTTTTTTAGCTGATTTGAGCAGGTCTGCCGTTCTCGTCAGATTTAGTCCAATGGATAATGGGGATGCATCATAATAATCAAAAGCCAACGCTTTAAGAGAAATAGAAACCATACATACATTTGCCAGATCAACGGCTCTGATCTGCATCCCTTCCTCATTTATGTTCGTCTTTGCCTCGTCAACCAGGATCGAAGCGGCCCTGACTGCGTTTTCAATAATACCAACATCTATCTCTGCTTTAAATATAGACATATTCCTCCCTCAACCTCAAGTTTAAGTATATTCTCTCCATGTCTTCCCACATTTTGTACACCTAAAAAACCTTACCTCACTCTCGTCTGCGCTCCTGAGCTGTCTGAGCCACCAGTAAGCTTTATTATTTCCACATTCGGGGCACATAACATCGGTCATCGGTAGAACCGCTACTTCCTTACCATCAATGACGGCGATCTCTTCGGTTCTCCTATTCTGTTTAAGGATAATTTCTCCCCCTTTCTCCATCTCATATCCACAGTTTCTACATACCAGCTTATCGTCCTTCGGCACCATCATACTTTTACATTTTGGACAAAACTTCATTTATACCATCTCTTGCATCTTTTATCATCTTTCCGTGGTCGAATGACAACTTCGGCATCCCTTCAAGCGTGAAGAGGGAGACCGATTCGGCATCGCTATCCGCCTTGAGTTCTCCCTCCCCCTTTGTTAGGTAACAGATGGAGACGACGTGCCCCCTCGGGTCTCTCTCCGGATCGGAGTAAACTCCGACGAGTTTAATTATCTCCACGCCTAAACCCGTTTCTTCTCTCAGCTCCCTCCTCAATGCATCCTCCGTCTTCTCCCCGTATTCTACAAATCCCCCTGGGAGCGCATATTCTCCTTTAAATGGGTAATTCACCCTCTTTATTGCGATCAGTCGTTTTCTATAAAGTACTATACCGTCCACTGCCAATTTTAGGTGGCTCATCTTTTCCTGTTTCCCCAAAATCCAAAACTTTTATTTGATTTAGCATTTTCTACCAGATGATTTTTGAATGAATATAATCTGGGTGGTACTTATATTTTTTATCGTTTCATTCATCTCGCCGGGCGAGAGATGCAACAAAATCTTTGATTTTGTGCAGCGAAAATGGAACATTTTCGCATGGTTAGAGAGATTGAAGATCTCCAGATGGTATAAGATATCTTCCGTTGGCTGGTTATTATTTTCAGTTTATTGGTTTTCCTTACTCTCAGAATATTTTGAGGGGGACGATTATGTAAATGTAGTTTTAACCGTTTTGGTGGGATTTTTATGCATCTTGATAGCCATCAGGATTATAGGGGACGATAAAGAAGGTCTTTGGAAGAGTTTAACGATGTGGGTCACGATAAGCGGACTCATCTATTTACCCTTCTCAGAGATACCAGTCTTAAAAGATACGCTCATATCTATCGTCACGAATCAGACCGTATCTCTTCTCGAGCTCTTTGGAGTACACACCCAGTTGGTCTCAGCCACAAATACTATTCTGTTGAACGGTCTCTCTGTGGAGATCGTTCTCGGTTGCACAGCGATAGAGAGTATGGCATTTTTTGCCGGGCTGATATTCTGTGTAAATGCCCCCCTGAAGAGAAAACTCCTCGCCTTCATCTTTGTTCCTATCATATATATAGCCAATCTGTTCAGAAACTCGTTCGTGATATACGCATATGGTAATCAACTATTTCAGTTTGG
>RXIL01000181.1 GCA_004212085.1 Candidatus Methanolliviera hydrocarbonicum | reverse complement strand
TTTTATTTGCTGTATAAAATCTTTTTGTATGAAGAATATTGGTTTCCGACCACGGGAAGAAGATCAGAACCATTTATAGTTCCTTCTGATGATCTGAAGTCGCATATCTCCTGATCGCATTACCAAAGACATTCTACAAGATGAGTATCTTTGTAGGAGAATCTTTTTATATGGCGGTAGGACGAGATAACATAGATTAAAATGCCTTTTTTACGGGTGAGAGATCGGAAAATTTCTTACCGCTCCGATGGAGAGGGGAAAAATATCGTATTCATTCACGGGTCAGGCGAGAGTAAAAATTCTTGGATCGCACAGACAGAGTTAAAAGACACATTCAGAATAATATCTTTTGATTTAACGGGGCACGGAGAATCGAGCAAGAGCGTTCCTACGATGGATATCTATATAGAAGATCTAAATGCGATCATCGAAGAAATTTGTGATTCTAAGCCTTCCATCGCTGGGCACTCACTGGGTGGAGCAATTGCCCAAAGATACGCCCTCGAAGACGGAGAGACTATTGAAAAATTGATATTGGTCTCGACCGGGGCAAGATTGAGAGTGGCACCCATCATCTTTGATATGATCGAGAATAACTTTGACGGAGTTCCAGATATGATGGAAGAGATGATATTCGTTGAAAAACCTCCACGCCCCACTATAAGTAAGATAAAAGAAGAGATTAGAAAATGTGGAAGAGAAATTCTTAACAGAGATTTTGAGATATGCAATAAATTTGACCTTATGGGGGAAGTCGATAAGATAAATAATGAGACTTTAGTGATCTGTGGAAGTGAAGATGTGCTGACCCCAAAGAAGTATTCCACCTATCTGGGGAAGCATATAAAAAATTCGAGCTTGTCTATAATAGCGGGGGCGGGACACATGATGATGCTCGAGAAACCCGATGAATTTAACGCTTTGGTGGAAAGGTTTTTGAGAGGAGAATAAGTTTGTTAGAATCTTCATCATCCTAAATGCTTTTTTCATCTTATAGTATCTCTATACAATTTTCCACTCACTCTTTCTTATTACTCCCATCCGGCAACATCAAATCTGAATGTAGTTCTCCTCGCTCCTCCATCTTATATCTTACACAACTCTCCCAATCTCCCTTACAATAAAGTTCTATCCATTCCTCATTTAGTTTTCCTTCTTCATGAAATCTTTTCATTGGGCATGCAGGATACCATTTACAATCTGTAAGAAGAACTTTTAGCTTACAGTAATTTTTTACCATCCCTTCTTTAATAATAGGCTTATAAAGAACAGCAGCAGGATGTGGTAAAGGGAATATCTTTCTATGATCGGCAAAAAAAATCTTACCAAAAACCTTGTAAAAATCTATTTTAGATGGAGGTAATGCAATAGAGTATTTCTCAAAGAGGTATTTAGTTGCATAATAACCCAGAGGAGCTAATATTTTTGGATCTATCAGTTCTATCTCCTTATCTAAATACATACTGCAAATTTCAACTTCATCCTGTTTTGGCCTTCTATACTTTGGGAGTATACATTTAATCAGATTTGTCATGTAAATATCTTCTCTTGCAATATGACTCATCCCTAACAATTCATCCAACACTTTTCCCGAAGGTCCAATGAACATTTTTCCTTCTATATCTTCATTCTCCCCGGGAGCTTGAGCAATTAGCAGGAGTTTGGCATTTAGATTCCCTTCCCCACAAATAGCATTCATTCTCGTTTTAGATAATCTGCATCTGTTGCATTTTCTTATCTCATCATTTAAATCTTCAACTCTCATAATACCCCTCAATCCAGGCTATTTTCAACATTTTAACGATAGGAACACTTTTGTATAACATTTTCGCCATAGATTAACTTTATGAAGTATTATACCGTTGTGGTAGATCACAGTACAAAAAATTAAATAAAAAAATATGGAACAGATACTGCCGCTATGGCTATATTTAGAGATAGAAAAAGAAGAAGAAAAGAAGAGGAAGGAAAAGAAGAAGCGAGACGAAGAGGATTAGAAAGATTATTAAATATGCAAGAAGAGTTTGTCTTAACACCTTTTGATAGATCTTCTCCTCCTTTAGTTCCCTTCGGGGAAAGTTTTCTTCGCTCTGATTAATTACCCCCTCTCAATGAGCATCGCCATTCCCTGTCCTCCTCCGATGCAGAGGGTTGCAAGCCCGGTCTTTTTATCTTCGTGGATTAACTCGTTTATCAATGTCACGATCAGTCTCGCGCCTGTGCAACCGATCGGATGACCAAGCGAGATTCCGCTGCCGTTTATGTTCGTATTTTTTAGATCAAAATTCAGTTCCCCCATACAGGCGATAGCTTGAGATGCAAAAGCCTCGTTCAGCTCGATGATATCTATATCCTCTAAAGAGAGACCGGTATTTTTAAATAACCTTCTCACTGCCGGTATAGGTCCAAGCCCCATATATGCAGGATCGGCTGCGCCGGACGCGTACGCTTTGATATAACAGAGAGGTTCAATACCCGTCTCCTCTGCCTTCTCTTCCGACATCAAAACGAGTGCGGCTGAAGCGTCATTTATTCCGGAAGAATTCCCTGCGGTGACCGTTCCATCTTTTCTAAACGCGGGCGGCAATCTCGCCATCTTCTCCATCGAGGTATCCATGGGCCTCTCATCCGTGTCAAATATAAAAGATCCTTTTCTCTGTGGGACTTCGACGGGAACGATCTCGTCTCTGAACTTACCCTCTTTTATCGCCTTTCTCGCTCGCTGATGACTCAAAAGCCCTATCTCATCCTGTTCTTCTCTCGTCAGTTCGTATGTTTTTGCGATGTTCTCCGCTGTTAGACCCATGTGATAATCATAAAAGATCTCATACAGACCGTCAAAGACCATAAGATCGACCAATTTGCCGAACGCAGTAACATCCATCCTGTATCCCCACCTTGCCTTTGGAAGAATGTAAGGTGCCCCGCTCATGCTCTCCATGCCACCCGCAACGATTGTATCGGCATCTCCGTCCCTTATCGCCTGCACACCGAGCGCCAACGCCTTCATACCGGAGGCACATATCTTATTCACGGTGAAAGCATTCGTCTCCTTTGGAAAACCCGCATATATCGCCGACTGCCTTGCCGTATTCTGCCCTTGACCACCCTGTAAGACGTTTCCCATAATAACCTCATCGACATTTACCGGTCTCAAAGAATCGTCCCAATCGTAATATCTCTCTTCAAGCTCGACTCTCCCTTTGGGCAATGCATCCGGATAAAAACGTCTGTCATCTTCCGATGCGATCGGTCTTACACCGGACCTAACCATTGCTTCTCTCAATACAATCTTACCAAGTGTGGTCACCGGAATGTCTCTCAAACTACCGCCAAATTTTCCTATTGCCGTTCTCGCACATCCCACGACTGCAACTCTTCTCATTGGATCACCTTTTTGTTCATTTTATATCTTCTTTCCGCCCATCATCTCATTAAAGAGTTTGGTTTGATATCCGTGGTATTTTGAGAAATCTTCCTTATGCAATTTCTTATCAAAAGAAACAATGTCTTCAAAGTAAAGTGAATAAGGAGATCTTCTACCAACTATTTGAAGATTTCCCTTAAAAATCTTTACTTTTATCTCTCCATAAACTCGTTCTTGCGTTTTATCGATGAACGCATTTAAATCTCCAAACAAAGGATCATACATCAGTCCTTTGTATGCGAGATCCGACCATCTTTCTTCGACCATCCTTTTGAAGGATAACTCTTCTCTCGTCAGAACGAGCTGTTCCAGCGCTTTATGTGCCGATAACAATATCGTTGCGGCAGGATGTTCATAATTTTCCCTCGCTTTCAATCCGAGTATCCTATCCTCTATGAGATCAGTCCTACCAATTCCATGTTCTCCACCGATACGATTGAGCTTCTCTATCATATAGAGCCCAGCTAACTCTTCTCCATTTAGACCAAGCGGAACTCCCTTCTCAAACGATATCTCGATGATTTCTGGACTGTCGGGGGCATCTTTTGGATCTTTTGTCCATTCATATACATCTTCTGGTGGAACAAACCAAGGATCCTCGAGCTTTCCTCCCTCGATGCTTCTACTCCATAAATTCTCATCTATGCTCCAAGGTTTCTCCTTAGTTACTTCTATCTCTATCCCCTTCTCTTTTGCATATTCCATCTCCCAAGCTCTTGTGAGATTCAATTCCCTGATTGGAGCGATAATGTCGAGCCCGGAGAGAGAGAAGATGAAATCAAATCTGAGCTGATCGTTTCCCTTTCCCGTACAGCCGTGCGCAAGCGCCTGCGCCTTTTCCTTCTCTGCAATTTCCACGATTTTTTTTGCTATTAAAGGTCTGGCGATCGCCGTTCCCAAAACGTACCCTTCATAACATCCGTTTGCCTTCACCAAAGGAAATACGTACTCTTCGACAAATTCTTCCCTCGCATCAATCACATAAGATCCATCTGCAAGCATCTCCGCCCTTTCTCTTGCCATCTTAATATCGTCTTTTGGTTGTCCGACGTCCACGATGACAGCTATCACCTCGCCAAAATCGTATCTCTCCTTGAGGATGGATATACAGATCGAGGTGTCGAGACCTCCTGAGTAAGCCAAGACCACTTTTTTCATTCAAAAATCTCCAGATTGATTTTAATTCATCATAGGATATTAAAATGATTATTTAAACCTTTCTAAAAATTTCAAATTCTGTTTCATCACGTTTTGTGGACATGCTAAGTTTGCCAAAGACATTTGGGTGAAGCGTAGCGAAGCTTTTTATCCGCTGTTATATGACCCGAAGGGCAAGGTTGCGAACCCCACCAAAAATATATTTAAGCATCCTTCAAGCACCTTGCAAAATTTTCTGCTTTGTTTAAGTCAGACTCATTGGGTCTGCCTTTATTTATTCCGCCGACTAATTTTAACGGTCCGAAAGTATTAAATCCCTTACAAGAAAATTCTCCAATAATCGTGAAACTTTTTCCTATCAATTTTTTCCTTAGTAATTTGTGGTTTTTATCGATAGCCTTTTTCCCTGCACCGCTTGTCGAAAAAATAAATGCCCTTTTGTTTTTTTGAGAAGATAGTTTATCAACTGTATTCAATAAATCTTTATGATGCTTCCACCCGTAAATGCCAGAACCAAAACCAATCAAATCATATTCAGCAACAGTATCTATATCTAATTCTTTTGGTTTCGCTAATTTCGCCTCAAGAACATTTGCAATTACTTTAACAACTTTTTCAGTATTACCGTGGTGTATTGACTCATAAATGATCAATGTTCTCATTTTTATCACTTCCTTTCCTTTTAAATAGGCACATATATAAGTTTATCCTCCAATAGGGGTTCGGAATTCCATATAACGTTCTGTGGGTATATAAAGTTTCCCAAAGGTGAATTTGGACGAAGCGTAAAAGCGGAGCCAGACACATGCTGTTAGGCCGCTGTTGCAGAGATAATCACATTATTGAATGCTTCTTAAAAAATTCCCATATGACTTCACATGCACTTATATCTCTACTTGTTTTGCCAATGATTCTTTCTGGCAAATATGGCTGGCCACCAGGCCAAGTGTGCCCACCGCCTTCAATGGCATAAAGAATTACCTCGGTTCCCTCTTTGCCTTGACCATATACTTCTCGCCGCACTCGTGTGCCATCTTGCGGATCTTTATCTGGTTCCCAAGTGATTATTGGTGATGAAGAGCAGTTATTATGAGTTACCCAGTATCTAACTGTACTCGGTACAGATATCAGTGTCCCATTTTTTAGTTCTATACCTTCCCACGGAACTATTGGGTCGTCTACATTATTGGTAGTGTCCCATCTAAGAATAGTTAATCGGAAAATAAAAAAATTCGTGCCATGACCATGGATG
>RXIL01000144.1 GCA_004212085.1 Candidatus Methanolliviera hydrocarbonicum | reverse complement strand
GACATTGAAGTCTTCAAGTGAACTAAACCCCGTGATGTTTGTTGTTCACCCTGGGATGAT
Source organism: Candidatus Methanolliviera hydrocarbonicum (assembly GCA_004212085.1). Lineage (GTDB taxonomy): Archaea > Halobacteriota > Methanoliparia > Methanoliparales > Methanoliparaceae > Methanolliviera > Methanolliviera hydrocarbonicum. The sequence continues at coordinate 5,812 of RXIL01000144.1, read as the reverse complement.
TGCAGGGAAACATTTGAAGGAGGATAATGCCAAAGCTTTAAAAAAATCGGTAACATATCTAAATAAATTATCGGAGGAATATTCGATACCAATCGCATTGGAGAATATGCCACTTAAGTTTCTTTTCTTGACAAAACCGGAGGAGATAGAACTGATAGACGGATTAAAGTTTTGTCTCGATGTTGGGCATGCAAATATTACAAAAAAGTTGGATGAATTCTTACTCGTCGAAAGAATCGATCACGTGCATCTTCACGACAACGGCGGAAACGTAGACGAACACCTTGGGATAGGGAAAGGAAAGATAGATATGAAGAAGGTATTTAGAGGGATATATAATCATAATCCTAAGCCAAACATCATACTCGAACTGGCTAACGGGGATGATGTGGACCCAAGCATAAAAAAGATCTCGGAAATCTCTCATAGTTTTGAATGCTAAACAAAAGCTATATAACATTTTTTCGGCCTCGGTGGCTCAGCTGGCAGAGCGGCTGACTCGTAATCAGCAGGTCGGGGGTTCAAATCCCTCCCGAGGCTTTTTCTTTTTATGATGAAACAAATATCTTTACGGGATAAACGGATCTCACGGAAAGGGTCGATACTTTCGATCTATTCAACGAGGTGATGGAGGATAGAGAGATAAAAGTTATAACATTTTTACAAAAGAAATATTTAAGTGTTCTCATCTAATAATCAAACATATGAAAAGAAAGCCCGATGATATAACTGCGATCGTGAGCACGACGAAGAGATGGTTGGACAACCCAATCTCGAGGAGTATATTAAATTTTATCACGAGAAAAGACAGATGCGGGGATAGATTATCTCTGGCAATAGATCATTACTTAGGAAGAGAGATCAACGCGTGCTGGAGATGCAGATTCGCAGGAGAACTCCTCTCTTTGGCGCTCGGAACGGGTGGAGAGATCTTCGGCGTGGGTGAGGAAGAGATAAAAAAAAGTTTGGAGGGAATATACTTCAGGAGAGGTTTAACGAACGTTCTTAGAGGAATGGCGAGATACGGTGTGAGGATGCCCGGGATCGTCGATGCGCCATTTCTTGTTGTCTGGGATTGCACACATCTATGCAATCTGAAGTGTAAACACTGCTATATAGGGGCAAAGGAAAAAATGGAAGGAGAACTAACAACAGAGGAGGGAAAAAGACTTATAGATGAAATGAGAGATGCTGGTGTTATAATTTTGGCTTTCTCCGGCGGAGAACCCCTGATGAGAAAAGATTTCTTTGAACTCGCGGATTATGCACATAGAAATGATCTATATGTCACATCAGCAACGAACGGAACTTTAATCACAGAAGAAGTCGCAAAAAAATTAAAAGAGAGCGGCGTTGAATACGTGGAGATCTCCATAGATGGAAAAGATGCAGATACACACGATTCTTTCAGGGGCGTTCCTGGCATGTTCGATCGGACAATAGAGGGAGTCAAAAATTGTATGGATCAGGGATTACAGACGGGCATCGCTACGACGGTTACCCAACATAACTACGATCAGATCGAAGAGATCCATGATTTGGCATCTGATCTTGGCGTAAAGAGGTTTATATGCTTCAACTTCGTCCCGACCGGAAGAGGGATCGATATAATCAAAGATGATATATCTCCAGAGCAGAGGGAAGAATTGTTAAAATTTTTATTAAAAAAGACGTATGAGGGAGGGATGGAATCTCTATCCACCGCTCCACAGCTCGCAAGGGTAGCGATAGAGGAAGAAAAAGGTATCCCCGTCGGTCACTTCTACGCGGGCAAAAGATTTGAGGGCAAAACGAGGGCACTGACAGATTTCATCGGCGGATGCGGCGCGGGAAGGTTCTATTGCTCAATCGAGCCTAATGGAGACGTTTATCCATGCGTCTTTCTCCCGATCAAATGTGGAAATATCAGAGAAAGACCGCTATCTGATANATGGCACGAATCTCCAATATTCAAGGAATTGAGGGATAGAAGCTCCTTAAAGGGTCATTGCTCCGAATGTGAGAATAAATTTGTCTGTGGCGGTTGTAGGGCGAGGGCTTGGGCTTACTTCAAAGATCTGAATGCTCCAGACCCGGGCTGTATAAATAATAAAAAAATTATTTTGAGCGGAGATTTTTGAATGAGAACGATGTTCATACAACCGAATTATCCGTCGGTTGTGAGAAAAGTTCTCGGGGAAGCAGCACATCCTCTCGGATTTGGGTATCTCGTATCTGTACTCAGAGAGAGAAACGAAGTTAAGATCGTGGACGCGTTGGGCTTGGATTATAGTCCAGATGAAGTGGTAAGTAAAATAAAGAAGTTTGACCCCGAGGTGCTCGGGTTGACTGCCACAACACCCTCGATATATAAAGCATACGACGTGGCGAGGATTACAAAGGATATCAATCCAGATATAAAGACGATCATCGGGGGCCCACATGTGACTTTTACTGCAAAAGAGACATTGAAAGAGTGTGAACATTTAGACATCGTCGTGAGAGGAGAAGGCGAAGAGACAGTTAGAGAACTTTCAGATGTATTCGAAAAGGAAGGAGATTTAAAAAGCGTCCTTGGGATAACGTTCAGAGACAACGGTAAGATTATCGAGACTGCTGATAGACCGCTCATAAAGAATTTGGATGAGATACCATTCCCGGCGTATGATCTGTTGCCAGAATTGAAATTTGATGGTAAAAAGTATGCCGTAATGATGACAAGCAGAGGTTGTCCATTCAACTGTATCTTCTGTTCCTCTTCTCTCCTGTGTGGAAAGACCTGGCGTGGAAGATCACCGGAGAACGTAGTAGAAGAGATGAGGATCTTAAAATCTCGGGGCATCAATGAGATAGAATTTTTAGACGACACATTCACCCTAAATAGAAAGAGAGTCGAAAAGATATGCGATTTAATAAAGAGAGAGAAGTTGGATATCTCGTGGAGTTGTTCTTCTCGCGTCAATACGATAAATAGAGAGATGGCAGAGAAGATGAAGAGTGTCGGCTGTCATACCGTCTATATGGGCGTTGAATCCGGAACGGAGAGAATTTTAAAGATTATAAGCAAGGGAATAACACTAAAAGAGGCAGAAAAAGCGGTAAAGATGGTAAAAGAAGTTGGATTGAATTCTGTCTGCTCTTTCGTTCTTGGAATACCTGGAGAGACGATAGAGACGATGAAGAAAACGATAAATTTCGCAAAGAAATTAAATCCAACGTTTGCCCAGTTTACGTTGGCGACGCCCTATCCGGGAACGAGGCTCTTCGAGATTGCAAAGGAGAAAGGTTATCTATTGACAAAGGATTGGTCGAGATATACGACGCTCGATCCCGTGATGAAAATTCCCGGAATTGCGGCAAAAGAACTGAAAAGTATGCTCACCAAGGCATATATAAAATTTTATTTTACTCCACGTAAGATATTAGAGCAGTTGAAAGATGGGAGATTTTCAATTATAAAAAAGGCATTCTCCGCGGCATACGAATACATGAAATCGCAGGGACGAGAAGAGTTTGAATGGTGATAATATGGATGGGTATCCGATCGTTCTTACCTCTGACTTGGCATTGATGAGCGATTATAGCGATACCACGAGCATGGGATTCGCATCGGCGGTGCCAGATAATTATATGCCCGAGGGCTCTTTCCGACAAAGAGCGGTTCAGATGGTGCTACTTTTTTCGGGCCTTTTCATAATCCTTATCTATTATATTTCGAACCAGTTTAGGGAAATGCCTATACATTTTCCAGATAAATTTAGCCTCCCCAGGTAAAATATTGAATTTCTTTTTTAAAATGCCTTCCACAAAAACTTCTGCGACCTCTTCTGGGCTTAATAACTTTGTCTTTTCTGACATTATAGCACATTCTTTTGGTTTTGTTTCCTTTTCTCTTTGAAATCCTATTGTGTTGGTATCTGGCGGGTAAAGAATTGAAAAATGTATGTTGCAGGGTTTTAACTCGTGGCGTAGAACTTCTGTCAATCCGACAATCGCGAATTTGGTAGGAGCATAAGTAGCGTATCCCATAATACCAAAATAGCCCATTATGGATGATACATTCGCAATATAGCCTTTTTTCGCTTCGATGAAGTGAGGTAATAAGATTAGAATAGGAACTAACTGCCCGTAATAATTAATATTCATATTTTTCTTAAAGTCCTCAAGCGTTAAATTCTGGATGTATTGAGGATAGGCGTAACCTACCACATTGATTAAGTAATCTGGGACTCCATGTTTATCGATAAAATCCGTCAAGAGCAGCTTTAACTTGTCTATATCTGTGGTGTCGCAAGATATTATCTCAACAAATTTGGTATCATCAACTTTTAAGCTTTTCATCTCCTCGGCAGCCTTTCTTAAAGCATCAAGGTTTCTTGCAATTATACAAACATTTCCACCTAATCGGAAAATTTCTTTAGCAGTAGCCTTTCCAATCCCTTTAGAACCGCCGCAAACAATCGCAGTTTTTCCTTTAAAAGGTTGCTTTTTAATTAACTTTTCTTTGGTCATACTTATCCTTCTTTCTCTTTATCGGAATTCTCGTATTCAATTTAATTTGTAAATAATCCTAAATAAAACTTATCCAACCATAGATCATAAAAATTGGCCCAAAGATCACACATATCAAATTTATTGTAAGATTCATTATGGCGTCTGATTTTTTAGTAGTATAACCACCATTCTGCAAATTAAAAGAAATATCCAGCAATCCCAAAAAGAGTAAAGCGCTTCCTGCGACAATCGAGAAAAAAAATCCATATCTCTCTTCTATGAGTAGACCAATAGCAGCAATGAATAGAGAAGGTGTTACCCAGCATAAATCTGGAATCGGAAAAGCCCTCTCAAATCCAAGATATACTTCTGAATTTTCCGGATTTTTATTTTCAAACATAAAAAAATATATCCAGAACCCAATAAAACCGATCCCTATACATATTTGAATCGCAGGTACTATACTATTTATCATTTTATCAGCTGAACTAAGATCAAACATCAGTTTTTAAATAGTGTGCTGGAACACCTACTTCAACGATTCCTCCATCGACGGGGAAATTATGCCCTGTTATAAAGTTTGAATCTGTGGAAGCTAAAAATACAGCAACATTTGCTATATCTAGGACAGTGCCTAATCTGTTTAAAGGTGTTTTGACGTGTCCCTCTTCCATCGTAAATCTCATGACTTCTTCGGAGTCCTCATAAATTCCTGTAACATGATACCCGGGAGAAATGGCATTTACTGTGATTTTTGGAGCGAGATTTCTTGCCAAACATTGCATTAAAGCAATAACGCCTGCCTTACTTATACTATACACACAAATTGCTCCGTCAGCGACAATTCCTGCAATGGATGCAGTACAAATAACCTTTCCTGCTAACGGCTCGAACTTTTGAGATTTCATTTTTTGGCATACAAATTTTGCAACCAACCATTGACCTTTAAGATTAACATCCATTATCGTGTCATATGTTTCCTCATCTATTGCCAATAAGTCGTTTCCGTAATTAGCAGCTATTCCAGCATTATTAACTAATATGTATACATTATCTATTTCTTTGAACGCTTGGTCTGCCATTTTTTTAACTTGTTTAGAGTTCGAAACGTCGCAGACGACAGGCACCACTTCTTGGTTATATTCTTCTTCAATTTTTTTACTAGTTTCTTCCAATAATTCCTCATTGATATCTACTAACACCAAGTCGGCTCCTCTTTTCGCGTATTCAATTGCGATACCTCTACCAAATCGAATACAATATTATTTAAATCTTTATTATTTCGATATATCCTATCCGGTCCGAACACTTCCAAACGCCGCTCTTTATGTTTTAAATG
>RXIL01000125.1 GCA_004212085.1 Candidatus Methanolliviera hydrocarbonicum | reverse complement strand
ATTATCTGAACGTGCACGCAGGGATAGATGAGCAGATGGTAGGAAAAACTTCTGTTGATATATTAAAAGAGATATCAAAGAACGTCTCGATTCCTATAGCCGTAGCGGGGGGATTAGATGCTCAAACCGCCGCCCAATCTGTAAAATATGGTGCTAAGATCGTCATCGTAGGCGGGAACATCACCCACTCTGCAAACGTCGAAGAATCCACGGTTAAGATAAGAAGAGCTATAGATGAACCAAAAATAGAGTATGAAGAAGAGAAGACGCTTGACGAGAAGACGAGAGAGCTTTTAGAAAAAGTTTCGACGTCAAACATAAGCGACGCAATGCACAGAAAGGGAGCAATGAGCGGCGTTTTTCCGGTAAATAGGGGGGTAAAGATGGTTGGGAGAGCCGTAACGGTGCAGACTTTTGCAGGAGATTGGGCTAAACCCGTTGAGGCGATAGATATAGCTGGAAAAGGAGATGCCATCGTCATAAATAATGATGGAAGAAAAAATATTGCCCCATGGGGTGAATTGGCCACGAGAAGCTGTATGAATAAGGGAATATCTGGTGTGGTGATCGATGGAGGTGTGAGGGACGTGGATGACATAATGAAGTTGAATTATCCCTTATTTGCAACGGCAACAGTGCCAAACGCAGGGGAACCAAAGGGTTTCGGGGAGATAAATGCCGAGATAACCTGTTGCGGACAGATAGTTAAGCCCGGAGACTGGATCGTGGGAGACACTAGTGGTGTGGTCGTTATTCCGAGGGAAAGGGGATACGAGATTGCAAGAAGGGCAGTGGAAGTGAAGAAGAACGAAGAGAGGATCAGAGAAGAGATAAGACGAGGAAGTACACTTTCACAGGTTGTAGAGCTTTATAAATGGGAGAAGAAGTGAAAATTTTTTTTATCGTGTTTTCTTCAAACACCCAATAACTTTACAATCTCGGGGGAGAAATACTCATTTTTTTGGGTTTTTTAAACAATTTTTGCAGACGCCTTTAAGGTAGAGGTGGCACTCAGTAACTTTATGGCCCTCTACCACTCTCTCAGGATTGAGGGTTGGTGGTTCTATAGCCATATCAATCACGTTTCCACACTCGGTACATTTAAAGTGCGCATGAGGTCTTGTATCTGCATCGTATCTCACCTCCTTCTCCTCTATCGTCAATTCCTGTATAATACCTCTCTTTAGAAAAAGTTTTAGACTATTATAAACGGTTGTTTTTGAGAGTGGTGGTATCTCCTTTGAAAGTTCTTTATATATCATATCAGCCGTTGGATGCGTTTTATTCTGCATTAGATATTCAAGAATCTTCAAACGGTGATATGAGGGGTGAATACCCTTCTTTTTCAGATCTTCACTGAGTCCATCAATCGACAGTTCTTCGCTCATCTAATATCTTCTCCACCTCTTCGTAATTACAAATTTTTACCTCCTTTTAAAGGTTTTTGCGTTTATAGGAAATGAAAACCCATATGTAGTTGCAAATCTTCGATTTGCATGTGAAAATGGAACATTTTCACATGTATCATGGTCACAACTGACAAATTTTGTATCTTACAAGGCGGAAGAGGCCGGTAGACGAGTTGAATTTGTTGATCCAAAGAATACAAGCCAAGAATGTTCGAACTGTGGTGAGATCGTTAAGAAATCTTTAGCTCAAAGAGTTCATAGATGTCCATTTTGCGGGTTAGAGATGGATAGAGACGAAAATGCTGCAATAAACATTCTAAAAAAAGGTCTTCGAAAATCTTCGATTTTTGAGCAACTAAAAAAATTAAATGTAGGGCAGGGACTGTCCGAATTTAAGCCTGAGGACTTTAGCGTGGTGTAGTTCACCGATTTAGAGGAACTATCAATTTTTGAAAGTTGGCACCGTGAATAAGGTTTATAAGTGGTCTGACAGTATATTCTTCAGGATCCGGAAGGGGAGAGATACTTGCCTGTTGAGATTGAAAAGATTGTGCATATTCTTAAAGAGCAATATCCAGAAGAAAGATTGGCGTTGACGGATATTTCAAAGAGAAGAGATCCTTTTTTAGTCCTGATCTCGTGCCTTTTGAGTCTTAGAACCAAGGACGAGGTGACTGCCATAGCGTCAAAACGGTTATTTACGCTTGCAAAAACGCCGGAAGAGATGTTATGCCTGGAAAAAGAGGAGATAGAATCTGCAATCTATCCAGTAGGATTTTACAGAAGAAAGGCTGATCAAATCCTCGATATTAGCCGTCTTCTGGTCGATGAGTATGCTTCACACGTTCCGAATACGATGGATGAGCTCTTGAAGTTCAAGGGTGTCGGTAGAAAGACCGCAAATATTGTTATCACGCTCGGTTACGATAAACCAGGTATCGCAGTTGATACGCATGTTCACCGTATATCAAACCGCCTGGGTCTTGTAGAGACCAAAAATCCATATCAGACAGAATCTGCCTTACGAAAGATACTTCCAGAACGATACTGGATACCCTTTAATGGGCTTCTCGTCATGCATGGCAAAACTATCTGCACACCGATGAGCCCAAAGTGCAGTATCTGCCCGATTAGTGATTACTGCAAAAAGGTTGGTGTAACGCGTTTTAGATAATCTCGTGGTTCTTACATTAAATAAGGATAAATAATTAACCTATTAACATATCTTCTTCACTACCTCTTCTATCTCCCCAATCTGACCAAGAACAGTTATGCCCCGCATTCTTCGTAATCTCTCTACATTCTCCACATCCTCTTTCCGGATTCTTACCTTCAGATCCCTGCCATCAGGAAGCTTTGTTATTACTTCTCCCTCTTTCTGATCCACGGGGAAGATATATACGGGTACGTCCACCTTCATTGCCTGTGCCGCCGAATTTGTGATGAGCGAATCTGCAATGCCGTGTGCCATCTTTGCAACGGTATTCGCCGTGGCGGGAGCAATTAAGAATAACTTGTATTCTCCTAACTGAAGTTTTGCCGATAGAAAAGGAGCGTTTGGTCCTTTTTCTGTTCTTACTCTTGGAAAACTCTCTTTGACCTCTTCGAAAAGCTTGTAGAACTTTAGAACGGTCTCTCCCTCCTTAGAAAGATATACATGAACCTCCAGGTCATAATTCTTTAAAACTTCCTTCATAATAGCCACGGTCTCACCAAGAACATCTCCGGCCCCTGTGATTCCCCATGCTATTCTCACGCCCATATCATCCCTCGCATTCTTTATTAATATTAATTTTTCAGGTTTTCTTTTCGTAACTCTCCAATTCCTTCATAACTCTATTCACCGTCTTATGAAGCGTTCTCAAACCCTCTTTATCCTCTTTAACACCTGCTGCACCCTTATCCTTTGACCAGAAGGTTGCACCCAGATTTGCTCCGAAAGAGCCCCCGCCCACAGGAATCATCTCATTTATCAAATAGAAATCAACTATCGACCTGATTGCAAGTTCCTGCCCGCCTGTTCGGTCTCCACCGTCTGCAAGTGCTGCTCCTACTTTTCCACGAAGCGCATGAGGGTTTTTCGCCACAAATGCCCGCATCCTATCAAGGACCACTTTTGCCTGACCACTGAGAGTTCCTTGGTAAACTGGAGTTCCAATCAAGACCGCATCTCCCCATTCAAACCCCGAATATACCTCCTTCATCGCATCGTCGTGAACACAACTTCCTTTTTTTATACAATTGTCACAATGAAGACAAAAGTTGATCTTCTTGCCGCGNACAGAGAAGAATCTTGTCTCAGCGTTCCACTTCTCTTCCGCGTACCTCAAAGCCTCTCTAACTNTCCAGGCGGTAGCTTCTTTTCGTGGACTCGCTGAGATACCAAAAAGTTTTACCATCTCTTCTTAACCGCCATCCANTNTGAACCCTTCTCTTACACCAAACCATCCTGCGGGGTCACTAAGATACTCACGATAATCCCAGAGAATCAGATAATGCCCTCTCTCTTCATGCTCGAGTGCGAGAAAGAATCGGATCTCAAAAGAATCGGTGGCTTTCTCTGCCAGCTCATTGTAGAACTTAATACTATCTTCCTCCATTTTGATACCGATCTCCAGTACTTTTAAGCTCTCGGAAATATCCTCTTCCGTCATATTAAGGTCTTTTGCATCATCAGGGAAAACTGCTTTTGTTTTTACCACATCACCTATGGATGTTACCAATTTTGGCCATTTATCTTCTTCTTTTAGCTTTTTATATATAGCCTTCACTGTTGCCAGATGCACATCCTCATCCTTTGCCAAAGATCTGAACATGTCCTTTGTAAAGACGTTGGTGGCCTTTTCACTGACATCCATGTAAAACTTCTTTCCATCTTCTTCAAGTTTCATTGCCGTTTCAAGAGCCTTTAACCTCTCCTCCATCATTAAACACTCCCACTTATATATTTGATATGCTCCCCCTCGTCTGCCAAGAAGAAAAATACCTTCTTCACCTCTCCTTCATCGGCAGAGTTCCCGAAAGATCTATAAAACGTCTCTCCGTTTTCCTCTACTAATATGGCAGCTTCTAAAACCTCATTTATATTAATAAAATTATTCATCTCGTTTCCTCTCTATAAATTTCACTTACTTGAATAATAAGATATACTTCATTAATAAAATTTATCCTATTAGATCAGCTTTAGATATTGTTCGTCCCGGCCAAATCAATTTAACTCGAAACTACTTGTCGTCACCAAAAGATTTATTCATGCCGGTTGATCTCTGCACAAACGTGGCTAAAGATAGTGACCTGAGCCCGATGGGGATATATAGGCTTCTTCCACAGACGAACTGTAAGATATGTGGCGAGACTTCTTGCATGTCGTTTGCATTTAAATTATTGAAGAAGGAGATAACGCTGGATAAATGCACCCCTCTTTATGAAGAGGAGGATTACGAGGAGGATAGAAGAGCTCTCGAGGAGATGTTGAGACCGCTGATGGAGGCGGAGATGACGGAAACGGGATTGGTCATACATGAAGATCTATGCTTTGGATGCGGAAATTGTGTCGTTGCATGCCCTGTCAACGTTGCCGAGGATCCCAAGGGATGCGCCATTGGAAATGGCCCAACATCGGATAAAGTGATACTTAAAGTTGAGAACGGGAAGGTGAAGGCCGCGAACGTCGAGAGTTGTAGAAGGTTTGGTGAGCATAGGATACTCTGTAACGCGTGCATAACGCCTTGCCCAGCGAAGGCGATAGAATTTCCGGGTGGTTGATTGAATATGATCTGTTTAGGTTGTTCCTGTCTGTGCGATGATATCGAGTGTGAGATCGGGGAAGAGATCAAGGTTGGAAACGCATGCTTAAGGGGATTTAGAAGGATAGATTCCATCAATGAGAATAGATTAACTCCACGAGTGGAAAGGAAAGAAGAGAATATAGACGATACGATAAAGAGTGCAGCGAAATTATTGGAAGAAGCGAAAAATCCGATCATATTTGGCCCGGAGAATTCTACGCTGGAAACAGAGAAAGAGGCAATAGAACTTGCAAAGAAGGCCGGAGCAATCATAGATAACATGTCGTCTTTTGGGTATTCAGGATACCTCGTCGAGAAGATCTTTAGAAAAGAGGTCAATACATGTACCCTCGACGAGACGAGAGATGATTGTGACGTCTCGATCTATTGGGGCTGTGATCCGATGAGCTCTCACCCAAGGATGATGAGCAGATACTCGTACTATCCAAGAGGGAAAAATAGGCAGAGGGGATGGGAGCAAGATAGAGACGCGATAAGCATAGACGTGAGAAGATCTCTAACTGCAGAAATATGCGATAAATTTATAAAAGTACCTCCTGGAAGAGATTTTGAGCTGATGAAAGCATTTAAAGATGTTTTATCCGGAAAGATACCAAAATTCGGAGATAAGAAGTCGATTATGAAGATTGGCAATCTGATAAAAAAGGCAGAATTTGGAGTTCTCTTCACAGGACTTGGACTTAATTATTCTATAAATCATATAGATGATTTTATAGATTTGGTAAAAGATACAGGGTTTAGATTGCAGCCTATTATAGAAGGCATTGGACTAAATAAACTCCTCTTCGATGAGACTGGGCACGTAAATAAGATAAATTATAAAGACAAGAGTTATGGTATTGAGAACAATTT
>RXIL01000080.1 GCA_004212085.1 Candidatus Methanolliviera hydrocarbonicum | reverse complement strand
TAAAGGGCGAATTCTTAAGAAGCGTTGGAAAGGTCGGAGAGGAACTGATCCTGATAGTAGATCTGAATAAGATACTCTCAAAGGAAGAGGTTGAAGGGATATCGGGGTGAAATCCCAAATATCTTCAGCAACCTCTTCTCCAAAATCTCTTTTGGCATCGCCCCGATAATATTATCTATCATCTTGCCGTCTTTAAAGACCAACAGCGTCGGTATGGCCGTAATTCCAAATTGCATTGCCAGACGCTGATTTTCGTCCGTGTTCATCTCTCCAAAGACGATCTTTCCCTTATAGTCTTTCGACAACGCTTCTATGATCGGAGATACCATCTTGCACGGGCCACACCACTCCGCCCAACAATCCACTACAACATTTTGGTATCTCGAGACGAACGAACTGAAATTATCGCCCCCTACCTTGACCGGACCGCCTGGGAAATTCTTCTCTGTCTCCATCTTATCCATAAGCTCCTCCATCTTCTTCTTCTTTATCTCTTCTATCTCGTCCATCTTATCGCCTTCTCCATCGCCTTCTTATGAATCTCTGCGGCGACGTGTATTCCTTCCACCTCATTTGCCAGATAATTATAGCCCCTCGGTGCCCTGCATGGATAATACTGTGCCAAGAGTGCCGCCTGTCTGGGTGCTTCATCCACGAAAGATCCAACNATCTCTTCCGCGACGAAGTAAGATGCGCCACATGGAGCAGATCGGNTCGCCTCGCAGGATACAATCTTATCGTCTCTCACCTCACATTTAAATATTGGTATGCCAAAAAGTTTAGAATATTTGCCGAGAGCAGGTGATCTTTTATCCCCAAGCATGCACATCGTTCGTGGAAAGGCAAACGTAACCCCGGTATCCCCAATCTCCCTAATAAGCACTGAGCGGTCTGCATACCACAAAGCTTCCTCTCCGGGAATCAACAATTCTGCGTCGCACTTGACGCACAACTCCGCGATGTAAATCGTTAAATCCGGATGGAGAGCAAAGGAGATCATCAAATCAGAATCATTGAAGATCCATTCGTCTTTTTCTTTGATGTAACTTTCTGGGTCGTCGATTAGCGGTGGTAATTCCTTCTGGACAGTTATAGAGGATACATCAAAGTTAGAATGCCTCTTTATCGCCTCAATGAGTCTTGAACCATATTTACCCCGCTCGATCACTCCCACCTTCATTTATCAACCTCTCTCTAACCTTATCTATCGCCTTTACGATCTCAGAGTCGGGATAGGCATCCAAGAGTGATTCTCCTTCCATATCCGATTTCATCAACATAGGATCGAATGGAATTTTTCCCAATAATGGTATTCCCACATCAGAAAGACCTTTTTCAATAAATTTTTCCTCTTCGGGGTGAGATATTTTATTTCCAACCGCAAAAACATCTTTTATCCCCACGTCATGCGATAAACTCTTCACCCGTTCTGCCGTCTCAATCGACCGTCTTCCTGGCTCTACCACCACCAACATAAGATCGACGTTCTGTGCGGTTCCTCTCCCCAAATGCTCTATTCCCGCTTCCATGTCCATTATGAGCACTTCTTTCCTCTTTATTATCATATGTCTCATCAACGCCCTTAAAAAAGCGGACTCCGGGCAGTAACAACCGGTTCCCCCCTTCTTCACCGCCCCCATCACCAGAAGCTTGACGTTGTCCGGGCCTTCTGCACCATATTCATCGACTATGTCATCGACCTTCGGGTTCAGGTTATATATTCCACCCTTAAGCCCCGCCCTCTCCTCTATCAGTTTTTTTAATCCTATGATCGGTGTTGGATCTTCTTTGATTCCTATAGACGATGCAAGATTCATATCTGGGTCTGCATCGATGGCGATGACGGAGTACCCATCCCTTCCAAAGAGTCTCGCCAAAATTCCTGCCAGTGTAGTCTTTCCTACACCACCCTTGCCAGCTATTGCGAGTTTCAAAAGATCACCTTTAAACCTCAACCAAAATTGAAGAGNGTAGATAAAGATAAAAAAAAATAAAAAAATAAAAAAATAAAAATTTATTCAGATTTCGGTGGCCAATGCTCATCCAAGAATCCGGGTATCCTACCCGAATCCATTGGTCCGACGAGAACGGTCATGCCTGTCTCATCCTCGATATCACCCATAAGTCTTGCGGCATACCCCGGTGTGATCAGCGTGTTATGTTTCACCTTCTCTTTAACCTTAGATTCCTCTACTGCGTCTTTTATTTTGCCCGCATTCAATTGTCCACCTGCGATGGCGGATTGAACGCCTATACCCGCCGTATCTACTACGAGAAGATAAGAATCGATGCCGTTTGAATCGAGATCGTTGAATACGGTGAAATATGTCAACGCAAAATTCGTCGTGAAGAATACAGGAGAGTTCTCATCTGGATGTCCCACCTCTCTCATAATCGGTTCGACGGAGACGGGCGTTCTCGGATCCGTATATATATTGAATCTGAGATGTATCGAGGGTAGGATCGAATATGCCTCGATGTTATGCCAAACGACGATATCCGCGTATTTGATGATGGAGATGTTACCGATGGTCGTCTCGGATAGAACGGGTTGATACAGTTCTCTTCCATCTTCTGGACCGCCCAACGTTTTAATGAGCTCATCCGGCAAAGGTTTATAACCCTTTTTGTTCGCAAGGAATGTCTGCATCGGTATGCACATAAGCGGAAACGTGATATCCTTGTTTCCTTCTTTGATACCACTCCTCCTCAATTTGATGAACCTATCAAATGTCCCCTTCAGTTGCTTTCCGGAAGCGTACGTGCCTGGATCGAGCACCAGATCTTCCATTCCCATCTCAAGAAATGTCTTAACCAATGATGAGAGCTTATCAAGATCTGGAGAGAACAAGACAACGGGCACCTTATATTTATCGACAAGTTCCGCTATTCTCTGCCAATTATCCACCGTTGCGGCGTATATGAGTGGCCTTCTCTCTGAGATGACCTTCAAACCAGCTTCGAGAACATCAGGATTGAAAGACATCAGAACGACCGGTATCTCTGTCGTCTCTGCAACCTTTCTAACGCAGGAAGAAAACTTCTTAGGATCGTCCGAGACGCTCCTGATCGCGATCATCTCCAACGTCAAGAAGTTACCGACGTAGAATTTCTTGTAGTTTTGAACGTAATTTACCCTATCGACGATCTCTTTCTCGTCCATAGCGTCCGTGACGTCATAAGCAAAAGGAGGGGCATCGAAGAATGTTAGCTCGTGCCTGTACATTACATCCTCACCGCCGATCTTGACGGCTTTCTCGCCCGTTCCGACGGTTATTTCTTTTATCTCTGGAGCGAGCAATCCAGTTAACTCCTCGTATTCATCTTTATATGACTCATCCAGGATCTCTTTGCATTCCTCTAATTTCCTCGATCGATCGATGAGCTTCGATGCGAATGCCATGCACGTCTCTTCACCGCATTCCTTACAATTGGTACCAGGCAGATATTTATATGCCTCGAGTGGGCTCTGTATCTTCATCTTACACCTCCCTTATCCAGTTTGATATATCGATCTCGTGATCCTTATCCTCGACGAGCCCCATCAGTGTCTGCGTCATATTCTTCAGCACGTGGACAGCTATTGGCCCCATCATCATGAACATGTTCACGCCTGCGATCGCGAGCGTCATTCCCGTTATGACCTCCCATAACGGACCTCTGTATTCCCTCGCACCCCAATCCGAATCCTCCGACATTGGAGATTCCTTCATCCAAGCTTCCCTTGCCCCCCAAGCGTTCGTCGTTCCAGAGGACATCGGGAAGTTCAACTCAGTGTCTCCCTTCAATCCCGCGATCTTTATTCGCTCCATATTCGTATACGCGTAATCGAGACCGTATCCGAGCGCAGCAGTCGTCGGGTCGATGATTATCCTATCTCTCGGCATACCGACGATCTTCATTATCTTCCTGTCCAATTCACGCTGGTTGTTCATATCGAGCGACGTCCAGGAGAGGATATTGTGCCCATACTTCTTTGCCGCATTTGCGATCCTCTCCCAATCCATATCGAGATTTGCGGACGCAATCATACATCTCTCTCCATCGGCAACTTCTGCCGCAGCCTCTAATACTTCTGGATCCTTGGTTGGATCTCCGGAACCGCCTATCACAATCGGCACATCGACAGCCTGTAATATATCTTCGATCGTCCTCACGGCCTCTTTCGTCGGCGTGTTCTTCTCCAACGGGTGTGTGCTGTGAAGATGTATTGTTATCATATCCGCGCCAAATTCCTTCACGTTCTTCCTCGCCCAATCACATGGATCTTCCATGACATCCCCATAGAAACCCTTTACAGCCTTTGCCAACGGAATCGGCTCATCAAAAGTGTCCAATACTACGATAGGTCGATGAGGATTCTGTGCGTCCGGATAAAAAGGCATACAAACTTCTCCACCAATAGTTATCGTATGCCCCCTCGTTCCACCATCCGCCCTCGTGGCACCGAGCGTGACCTCTTCTATCTTTGATTTCCATTCGTCCTTCTTCACGTTGAATTTTCTCTCAATCAACTTTTCAAGCGGAGAAAATTTAGCGACGGGAGCCGGTTTAATGGGAGCGACCGGTTGAACAGTCGGTGNGCCTAGCACCGATATGCCTTCCATGCCCAATAAATTTTTAAAATGTTGTAGTAACTGTCTCGTTTCGTCTGCCACGGTGATAGACCTCATCATCTCCGGCGTCACACCGGCCGCTGATGGTTCTATCTCTATCTCTAAATCTCCCTCAATCGTAACATCTTTTAATTCATCGATCTGCAGTTTTTCTAAAAGTTCCTGTACCCCTTTAACCGTTAAGATATTTTTCTCGTTAGACATATTTCTCCCCACATTAAATTATCATACCTGTAACAAATTCGCGAGGTGTTGTAATAATTGTCTCGACTCATTCGCGACGGCAACGGATCTTAAAATTTCAGGCGTGACGCCTAAAGCCGACGGTTCCACCTCAATCTCCAAATCTCCCTCAATCGTAACGTCGTTCAGTTCTTCAACTTGCATATCCCTAAAGAGTCTCTTTATATCTTCGAGCGTTAATATCTCATTATCCATCTCATCCATCTCCATTTATAACGCTTATGTTATATTCCAACCTTTTTTGCTATCTTTTTTGCTTCGATATACGCAGGGGACGAATCAGGCACATCCAAGATCTTCCCTCCGCTCAGATCGATGCGTGCGATATTATCGTCGAAGGGTATCTCCCCGATCATCTCGATCTTGATATCCGATGCGTATCTTTTCATTATCTCGACATTCCCCTTTGAAACCTTATTTGCGACGATATAGATCCCTTTTACCCCTAATTTTAACTCGTCTGTGATTTCTTTAATTCTCATTGCAGTCATAAGTCCGTTTTTGGACTGATCCGTAACGACCAAAACGGCGTCAACATCTTTGATGATCTGCCTGCTGAAATGTTCCAATCCTGCCCCGGTATCGATGACGACTGTGTCGTAATTTTCCACGATGTTGGACATAGTGCTCCGGAGGAGATTATTTACGTAACAGTAACAACCGGGCCCTTCTGATCTACCCATGACCAGAAGGTCATATTTATCTCCTTCTACCAGAGATTCCAGCACCTTGGCTTCAAAATGCAACATCTTGTCACCGGTGATCTCGGCTTTCTTCTCCTCCATGTACTCCTTCATATCACCGATCGTCTTACCTGCCTTCATTCCGAGCGCAGCGGGTAGATTTGTATCAGGATCGGCATCAACCGCGAGCACATCTCTTCCATCAACGCTTGAAAGGTATTTGATGAACATCGCCGTAAGTGCTGTCTTCCCTGTACCACCCTTCCCAGATATCGCGATTATCTTTGTCAGTGTCATATTAAAAGAGTGAAATTATCACATCTCTATCAAGATCACTACTAATCTTCCTTCTGATCGGTTTTATGGAATCAGAAAAATAAATAGAGGAGATAATTACTCCTCCTTTTCACCTTCCCCCTTCACGATGACCTGCCCTATTTCTATCTTGGCGTTCTTCAAGATAAGCTTTATACCGCCACCTGCAGGTGCAGGTGCAGCAACAGATACCTGTGGCATGCCCATCGTTGGAGCTGGCGCTCCTCCAGCTGCCGGTGCC
>RXIL01000093.1 GCA_004212085.1 Candidatus Methanolliviera hydrocarbonicum | reverse complement strand
CCTCATCATCATGAAATGCTCCCACAGCGACCGTTCCTAATCCTAAGGACTCCACCTGGAGATAAATATTCTCTCCCACGTGTCCAGCCTCCATGTGGACGCATCTTCTCCCCCTCGCCCAATATCTCGCCATTGTCCTCTCGTATTCTCCCGTTATAACTATGGAGATCGGAGCATCTGAGATGAACATCTGTCTAAACGATGCCTTCGCCAATGGAATTCGACGATCCCAACTCAAAACACGCTCTATCTGATGTCATTTAGGTATATAATGGTAAATACCCGCCTCCATTCCTTTCACACCCCTCTATCTCCGGCTCCGGCAATTTTATCTGTTCATCTGTCCTCGCAATCGCTACATCGATCGAAATTATTGACGATATTGCCAAAGCGCACAGAAACAGGACTATCACGACTTTTTTATCCATTCATATCACCTCGCTTTTACAGCTCGATCTCTTCCAATTCTTCATCGCACCATCTTATCAAACTTCTCAAACTTGGCATGCCTCCTTTTATCTTCACCAAACGATAAATATCTGTCGAATGTTAATAAGGTATCGAGAAATACTTAAGTTACCACAGAAAATTAAAAATATGGCTTTATAGTTAAGAACCAAACCTTTATAATAGAATGAATTAGATACACTTCTTCGCGCATAGATCGAAACAGATTCACGTTGAGCGACATATTACCATTGAAGAGATCAATAAACGGATAAAATACTCGGAGAAGGATGTAAAGAGGTGGATCGAGAAGTTTCTCGCTGGGAGAAAAAATAATGCCAAAAGTAAAATTAAAAAGACAGTTCTACCAAAGGTAGGGCATGGGAGTGAAGAACCGTTAGGTTTTCAAGATGACCATTGCAATAGGCGGGACGTTCAGTCCCCTCCACAAAGGACACAAGAAGCTTTTAGAGGTTGCATTTGGACTGGGAGAGGTCTGTATAGGACTTACCTCTGACGATCTTGCGAGAAAAGAGAGGAGAAGATTTGTCCTGCCGTATTCCGTTCGAGAAGAGAATATCAGACAATACGTGAAGAAAAGATTTGATAGGAATGTAAGGATAGTAAAACTCGATGAACCCTTTGGACCGGTCTCCCACGAGGAGGAGTTTAATTATCTTGTGGTCTCCCCTGAGACATATCCGGTGGCGAGAAAGATAAATGAATTTAGGACGAGAAACAATCTAAAAGAGGTGAAGGTAATCGAGGTGAAACACGTCTTGGCAGAAAACGGCGAGTTTATCTCGTCCACAAGGATAAAGATGGGAGAAATAGACAAATACGGAAATCAAATGGACCCGACGGGATTTGAACCCGTGGCCTCCGCCTCGCGAAGGCGGCACTCTTCCAACTGAGCTACGAGCCCGCTAAAAATAAAAGAAGGACGAATAGAACTACTTTAAACCCTCCCAAGACCCACTACCTGCACGCTCTCCACGTCATCTATCACCCCTATGGCATCTTCTACCGCCTCTGTTCCGCCCGCCTCATCACCCACAAAAACCAATGCAAAGAGGGAAACGAGACCGAAGGCAACTGGTACCTCCTCAAACGTTTTCAATATCGCATTCTTTGGCAGAGCGTTTTTTATAGCGTCTTTCAATTTATCCAAATCCGTTTCCGTGCTCTTGGGCATTATCTTTATCTTAGCAGCAACTTCACCCATTTAAGGTCCCTCGTATCCACAATTTGGACAGATATATCGAATGGCTTGCTTTCTACATTTTACGCATCTTGCAATGGTCTCCCCACAGGTCGGACAGGGGAATCTCGTAAAGCCCGCTTCCACGAGCCTCACGTTGCAAGAAGTACAGTTTTCGATTGCCTTCGTTTTCGTCATTTTATTCTCTTAATCCTTTTGGTTATTGTATATTAAACTTTTGTCAATTACAAAATGAAGAGGAGATCATCCCGCACTTCAAAGGAGATAGAAAGACATTCAGATGGAAGGGTTTTGGGGTGAGTTTTGGTGAACTTTATTATGTATTACATAAGAATTGAAGGGGGTGTTAAACTTGGATTATAAAACCATCATATATGAGAAAGATAAGAACGGAATAGTAACCGTAACGTTCAACAGGCCCGAGAGATTGAATGCAATAAATCCCTTGATGTCATGGGAGATAAGAGAATCATTAAAAGAGATGAGCGAGGACAAAAAAGTAAAAGTTGCGATCTTTACGGGAAAAGGTCGCGCATTTTCTTCCGGTATGGATTTAAAAATGGATATAACTTTGCCAGAGGAAGCTGATGTCGATTTGGGTGATATAGCCCAGAAAGGTTTAATACTCGAATTATTCGATTTTGAGAAGCCTACAATCGCGGCCGTGAATGGTGTTGCGATGGGGTTTGGTTGGAACTTTGCACAGGCATGCGATCTCGTGCATGCATCCGAAGAGGCCACAATGGGTTATTTCTTCGTAAAAAGGGCACTTGTGCCAGAAGCTGGGAGCACGTATCTCTTACCGAGATCGGTTGGAATACACAGGGCAAAGGAGCTGATGTTCTTCGGTGACAGATTCGATGCAAGAAAGGCATTTGAACTTGGTTTAGTGAATAAAGTTCTCCTGGCAGAAGAATTGATGCCGGAAGCGAAGAGGACGGCGGAAAAGTTGGCTAAAGGCCCGTCCCTATCTCTTAAACTCATAAAAAAAATGATAAACAGCCATCTCAGAGATCACATATCGCATGCTTTAGATCTGGAGAATGATGGACTCTATGAAACAATGAGCTCCATGGATTTCTTTGAGGCTATCGTGGCATTTAGTGAAAAGAGGAAACCAATATTTAGGGGAGAATGAAGAGTTTTGATGGAAGTTGCTTGTGATGCCCTCCTTTCATGAGTTATCGGGTTTTGCGGCAATTTTGCATGGAAATCTCCGCTACCATTCAAAAAGCATGTTTTTAGATTGGAGAATATAATCCTCTAAACACCCAGTAAGTTGGGAGTCCCGCCCACGTAAAATTTTTATCAGATAAAGTCATAAATTTTTACCAGTGAAGAATAAAGAGCTGGCACAGATATTCAACCGAATGGCGGATGCCCTCGAGTTTAGAGGAGAGAATCCCTTTAAAGTTGGTGCATATAGGAAGGTTGCCAGAAGATTGAGTGATTTATCGGAAGATATCGAAATAATAGCGAAAGAAGGGAGATTGTGTGAGGTTCCCGGCATAGGTAAAGCCATCTCGAAGAAGATCAAGGAGTACCTCAAAACAGGTGAGATGAAGAGCTACAAGGATACTCTCTCTAGCATTCCAAACGGATTATTGGATCTGATCGAAATTCAAGGAATTGGGCCAAAGACGCTCGGCTTGATCTATAGTAGGTTGAACGTTGAATCTATAGAAGAATTAGAGAACGTGATCAGAGATGGCAGCCTGGCAAGACTGCCGGGTATGGGTGGAAAACGTGTCTCTAATATCCAAAAGAGCATAGAATATTTCAAAAAGAGTGAGGGGAGAATCCTCTTGGGGACAGCGTTGCCCCTGATAGATGAAATTATTAATGAATTGAAGAAGGCAGGCGTAAAAAAGGTCTCTCCGGCTGGTTCGTTCAGAAGGATAAGGGATACCGTCGGAGACCTTGACATCCTCGCCGCAGGTGAAGATGGCGGTAAGGTGATAAAAATTTTTACCGAATTGCCCATCGTCGAGAGGGTGCTTGCCGCCGGCAAAACGAAAGGATCTGTTCTTATCAAAGGAGGAATACAGATAGATCTGAGGGTCGTAGAGGAATCCTCTTATGGCTCGGCTCTGCAATATTTTACAGGATCGAAATCTCATAATATAAAGCTGAGGAAGATAGCAATGAAGAAGGGGTTAAAACTCAACGAATACGGCGTTTTTCGGGGAGACGAAAAGATGGCGGGCAAGATAGAAGGAGAGGTCTATGCGGCACTCGATCTGCCATACATCCCACCTGAGTTGAGGGAAGACGGGGGCGAGATAGAGGCGGCGATCTCCGGGAAATTGCCAAAATTAGTCGAGATGGAAGATATTAAGGGAGATCTACACGTACATTCCAAATATTCCGATGGGACCGCAAGTTTGAAAGAGATCGCTCTCGAATCAAAGAAATTTGGATACGATTACGTTGCGGTATGCGATCATTCAAGATCCGCCAAATACGCCAGAGGCTTAAGTATAGACCTTTTGTCGGAAAGAAACAGAGAAATTGATCTATTAAATGATAAAATAGAAGGGATAACGCTATTGAAGGGAACAGAGGTCGATATTTTAGGAGATGGATCTTTAGATTATCCAGATGATCTCTTGAAAGAGTTGGATCTGGTCGTCGCTGCGATCCATCAGGGATTTGAGAAGAACGTCACGGAGAGGATGCTATCAGCGATGGATGATCCCAACGTGGACGTTATTGCCCATCCGACTGGTAGACTCATTTCAGGTCGCGAGGGGTATGAGGTCGATCTCGATAAGATTATTAAGAGGGCAAAAGAGACGAAGACTGCTCTCGAGATAAATGCATACCCCGACAGACTGGATTTGAACGACATCAACTGTAGGAAGGCCAAAGAGGGAGGAATTAAGCTTTCCATTGGAACGGACGCACATAGCTTAGGAATGATGCGATATATGAATTTGGGCATCGGTGTGGCGAGGAGAGGGTGGCTCGAGAAAGAAGACGTCTTGAATACGTCTCCCTCAGATAAATTGAGAAAGGTGATGAGTTGAATTATTCAATCTCCAATGAGGCTAAATTTGATAGAGCTCTTGCCGCGCGAGAGATGCTTGGATAGACACACATACCTTCTTTAACAAGCCTTTTTCTAAGCTTTACCTTCTCTATCTCAACATCCGTACTTCCCGTTGGATGAAGTATAACCACTAACGGCTTTTTAGGAAATCTATCTGCCATCATCTTTTTTGTGTCAATCAACGTCTTAAATATGGTTTCCAGGTCAGATGGACGAGATTTTACCATCATATCGAGATGGCTTACATGCACGATCAGCATATCCACATTCGGATCGGCGGCCACCAACTCGGTGCACTCCTCAAAAAGAGAAAAATTCTGAATTAGGAAATAAGAAAGATCAACTGGATTCTTTACACTCGTTCCCATTGGAGGAACGATCTTACTCAGTTCTTCCATCGTCTTCACTTCCAATGAAGGAACAGTCAGTCCATTCATCTCGCAGATATCAGTCGATGCGACGCTCGCACCACCACCTGCTCCAACGATGCCTGCTGCCTTTCCAGACGGGCGGCTTAGATATCTAATCGCGGAGAGTGTATCGGCAAACTCGTCGCGACCACTCACCTCGATGGCACCAGATTGTTTGATTGCAGCACTCCATATCTCGGGGGAACCTGCCAAGGATCCTGTGTGCGATGCTACTGCCCGACTACCACCATCCGTCGCCCCTCCTTTCCATATCACGACAGGTTTCTGCCTTGCAGCATCTTTCAACGTATCAAGAAACCTTCTCCCATCCTTCACACCTTCCACATAGATGCCTATGATCTTCGTCTCCGGATCTTCTGCCAGATATGCCAATAGCTCTTCACAATTTACATCACAGGCGTTGCCGTAACTGATGATCTTGCTGAATGTTATCCCCCAACTCTCCGCCTCATAGGCGAATTCTTCCGCGTGCCCCCCGCTCTGAGAGATAAATCCAAGATCCCCTCTCTCCATTGAAATGCCCGGGAAGAAAGATAATCTTCCACTTGGACAGTATATTCCGATACAATTTGGCCCTATGATCCTAACATTTGCCTTTTTTGCCGCATCAACGAGTTCTTTCTCTCTTTTTATTCCTTCTTTTGTACCACTCTCGCTATATTCGGCCGTATATATACTGACAGCCTTAACTCCTTTCTCACCACAATCCTCGATGATCTTCGGTATTCCAGAAGCGGGTATGGAGATGACAGCGTAATCAACATCGTGCGGTATCTCTTTAATGCTTGGGTATGCCTCTCTCCCCAATATCTCTTTCTCCTTTAAATTAATAGGATAAACGTTAGAACCGGCTTCTATCAACCCGGAAAAAAATATATTGCCAAATTTGGCCGGATTGCTTGAGACGCCAACCACTGCCACGCCCCTTGGATGAAAGATCCTATTGAATTCACTGATATTAGCCATTTATTCTT
>RXIL01000074.1 GCA_004212085.1 Candidatus Methanolliviera hydrocarbonicum | reverse complement strand
TCGTAATTTTCCACGATGTTGGACATAGTGCTCCGGAGGAGATTATTTACGTAACAGTAACAACCGGGCCCTTCTGATCTACCCATGACCAGAAGGTCATATTTATCTCCTTCTACCAGAGATTCCAGCACCTTGGCTTCAAAATGCAACATCTTGTCACCGGTGATCTCGGCTTTCTTCTCCTCCATGTACTCCTTCATATCACCGATCGTCTTACCTGCCTTCATTCCGAGCGCAGCGGGTAGATTTGTATCAGGATCTGCATCAACCGCGAGCACATCTCTTCCATCAACGCTTGAAAGGTATTTGATGAACATCGCCGTAAGTGCCGTCTTCCCTGTACCACCCTTCCCAGATATCGCGATTATCTTTGTCAGTGTCATATTAAAAGAGTGAAATTATCACATCTCTATCAAGATCACTACTAAACATCTCTATCAAGATCACTACTAAGCTTCCTTCGGATCGGTTTTATGGAATCAGAAAAATAAATAGAGGAGATAATTACTCCTCCTTTTCACCTTCCCCCTTCACGATGACCTGCCCTATNTCTATCTTGGCGTTCTTCAAGATAAGCTTTATACCGCCACCTGNAGGTGCAGGTGCAGCAACAGATACCTGTGGCATGCCCATCGTTGGAGCTGGCGCTCCTCCAGCTGCCGGAGCCGCTTCTTTCTTCTTAATCTTCAACTGCAATTTTTTTGCCATAATCTCACCTCTCTTTTACATCTCGAGTATACCCTCGTCGGTCAGGACATTAACCACCTGCATGAACTGTTTCTCGCTCAACACCAATTTATCGGCGACCTCATCGAGATCGATATCTCCACCCGTCTCTTCTATATATGCCACGACGTCGTCCTTGATCTTACCCGTCACCTTCTTCAACTTCCATCCTTCCGTCAACTGCTTACCGTCCACATCTCTCGCCATGCCGTCCACAACGGGATGCTCTGCGTTTAATAGGAACTTCTTCAATGAGTCCAGATCTTTAACTTCCTCACCGGCGATCTTTTCTTTAAGTTCCTCAGGGATGTACTCCTCGACCCTCTTCTTAAGCGTGCTCGGCATCCACACGGTTCTCTTCCATCCGCCGTCCGCCTGAATGAACTTCGGGGATGAGAAATATGATACGCCGACACCGAGGAATCCTAAAATCTGCTTACCTCCACCCGCCTGTCCTGCCATATTCGCAAACGTAAGACCGTTCGGCGCGGTTCCTGGGAAATCCCGATCGACCCAGCCAATACCGTCCACCTCCGGGATGTAAAAGCCGATGACCTCAAAGCATCCGCAGGACGTGTGTGGATACTCGAAGAACGAATGCAACTTTATCCTCGTGTATTCTCCTCCAGATTTATCCACGGCACACTCGTTCACACCCGTATATTCTCCGCTGATTGGATCGATACAATCTCCCTTCGCTATGGCAAAGTTTGGGCCTTCTGGATCGACCTTTGCAGCGGCCCTTCCATCCGCCCAGCTGATCGCACCGCATAGAGATATCCTGTCCGGAGTGACAACACAAACATTCGTCGGAGCGAACGCCTGACAGAGCGTGCATCCATAAAATGTATCGACATCCTCATCGTGCAACCCTTTCGTCCTCGCATCCCTCTTTTTGTAAACTTCCAGTGCTTCTGGCATCCCCTCTTTGATTTTTGCCTCGTCCGTGACGAATATTACCTCTATCTTCTCGATAAAAGGCAGTTCATTGTGGAAGAGCATCATCGTAGCATCTGCAATCATCTTTAGAGAGTTGACTCCCTTTTTAACGTCGTCTTTACTGAGTCTGCACCAGATGTCGTATCGCTGGTTGAGGTGCATAAATCCCTGGATGTAGTTCTGGAAGTCGTGGACCCTCCTCTCCATAACTCCTTCCAATTCCTCTTCCACCAGCTCTCCCGCAATTTTGTATATCTGCGCGAAAGCCATCTTTGACCCTTCTTCTATTTCAGGTATGTCCGGCCCTATCAACGTGAACTTACCGTCTTCCACCTCATCCATCGGAGTCGCCTGCATAAGCTCGTACCCATCGTTCTTCGGGCCTCCTAGCTCCACATAAAAATCTTTTCCCCTGATTCTCTCCCCTTCATACATGGGGCTTATGTCAAAGGGAAATTCTTCGGCCATATTCTATATACCTCCTTTTTTACCCTCTTTATGAAAAACCTACCCGCCCTTTGCCCCTATAAAAACTTACATTGAAATTTTATAGGAGATGGCACTTAACGCGTACACTCCGGTGCAGTTCAACAAGGTAAATATTAAACTTTCGATTTAGTCTTACATCGAGATCTCTTATTCGGTCTTTGGTTCCAAAACAGCTTCATCTCTTGTCGTGTCTATCTCTATTATTCGCCCTTTAAAGCTTCTAACATCGCCCAAAATTCCAATCATCTCGACATTTTCCTCATTGACTTTTATTTTAACCACATCTTCCATCAAAACCTTCTTTTCTCCGTTTTCATGAAAGATTACGTTTAATTCACACATTTTCATAGACCTCCGCCAAGCATTTTACTGAGGTAAATATTGTATAGGGGGCAAAATATTAAACTTTCGATTTTAGATCTCAAATAGAACTGATCGGAACGGGGGAGATACACATGAGACCCATGGCATATATGAATATTCCGAATAAAACTCTTCTCTTATCTAAAGGCGTCTTATCGTCTATTGGGTGAGAAGAGCCGAGCATGGAGAAAAACCATGTGAGAAAACCCCAAAAGATCCATGTTCCACCATCATTTACGTGGAGAAGATAGGTCATAGATATACCCACCATGATTAGTAGGATTGGAACGATCGTGGAGACGAGCTCGTGATATCTTCCGATCATCGCCCTTGCGATGTGTCCCCCATCCAACTGTCCAACGGGAAGGAGGTTGATGAACGTTACCAACATCCCTACCCATCCGGCGAATGCGACGGGATTGGTTATCTCGCCGCTATAAGGCGTAAAATAACTTATGATCCGGAATAAAGGTGGAATCCCCAGCAGTTTAAAGCCGGCAGATTGAGCTATATCTGGTGGGGGCAGAGATAGTCCGATGAAAGCAACGATAATAGAGAGTATAAGGCCTACAAAAGGGCCAGCGACTGATATATCGAAGAGAGATCTTCGATCAGGCATGGCGCCCCTCATGCTTATTACCGCACCTAACGTGCCCAATGGTGGTAAAAACGGTATGAAAAATGGCAAAGAGGTGTTCACTTTCTTTCTTCTCGACATCAAATAGTGTCCCATCTCATGCGTTCCAAGAACGCCCATTATCGCGATCGTATAGGGTATCCCCTTGTATATTTCGAGTGGATGCTCAAAGGGGTTTATTCCATAGAGTAAAACGCCCGCGAACATCGTGGTGAATATGGTAGCGATGAAAAGGATGAGGTTTAGACCTTTCTTCTCCTTTTTTTCTCTCATTCTCTTAACGGTCGTCTCAAATTCTCCTAAAGAACGACGTATAGAAATTTCGTACCCTCTCTTTGCAAATTCAAAGAAGAGCTCCCTATATATCTCCTCTACATCCGCCAAAGGCTCGCCGAGGAAGATCACCTCGTCTTCCTTTCTTCTCACCTCATAGACGCTAAAATATTTATAGATGAGATTATAAAGTTCTTCATCCATTTCCATTTCCATTTCCATTTAAAACCTCGATATATCCACTTAAGCGTTGGTGGCCAGTTGCATTTAGCTTTATCATCTCCCCATCTTTTATTAATTTTATCTCTTCTTCTGCAAATCGAAGATTTGTATGACCGTCGAAATCAAAGATTTCAAGGCTTCTCATCTCCAGCATAGGAATCTCGGCTATCACCGCTCCTATAGCAACGATAACCTCCGCTTTCTCGTTGATGATACCTTTGGGGGCTACACCGTTCTTTTTTATTTGGAGAATGACATAAGAACCAACCGAGCTGCCCTTCCCCCTTGGAAATATCAGAATTTTATCTTTGATACTCTCGCCTCTTATATCCGAATGCTCATCTATAATTGTTCCGGTATCTGGATCGACACCTCCTAAAAATGAGATGGGTTTTTTTGAGAGTAGAGCTTTACCAACACAGGAACCCCGTGATATGATTTTTCCTCCTATCTTTCTATTATCTACCAATGCCCCCTCCCTTCAACAAAATTATCAACTTGCTCAAATTGTTTGAAGTATTTTCATCCTGTTAATAATTTTTCGTAATAGGATGCCCTTCCCGTTTCGAGTATCTCCATTATAATACCTTCTCTTACCTTGTATATATTTTGATATTCTGCAATGAGATGCGGATAATACTTTTTTTAACACACACATCTAAAAAGTAATCTTTCTGCCTGCCCTCTTTTAATGTCATGCCCCCAAAGACCAAAGGTGTTCTTCTCTGTATCAAGACAAACAGCAACATATCCGATGCCGGGCACAGCAGTCTTAGGGAGTACCACCTTACCGCCGAGTTTTTCAACTTTGGCAATATATTCATCCACTGACGGGACATCGATATAGTTGGTAATTGTCTCGCCGGGGCTTTCTCTCTTTGCCATACCACCACCAAGACCTTCTTCACCATCAGAAGTTATGGTACTGATTTCGTAGTATTCCATTGGTCCAGGAAGTTTCTCGACCTTCCAGCCAAATAGTTCGGTATAGAACTTCTTTGCCCGTTCTGTATCTTCTGCTGGGACCATAAAGTGTGTTATTGTTGGCATTTTTATTCGCCTCCTTTTGGGTAGCATATACCTCCGACCTTTAAATAATTTTTTTTATAAGAGGGTTCGGAATTTCGTATAACGGTTTGCGGATAAAAGAAGTTGCCGAAGGAAATTTGGGGAAATCTTTGATTTCCCTTTTATCCGCTGTTAGACGATGTTGCCATTCTTTTCTATATCTTTACTCATTTTGAAAAACTCAAAATTTTTATCTCTAATTTTAAAAACAGGCGATTTTTGTTCTATCTTATATCCAAGTCTCTCATATAACTTGATTGCCTCTTTATTATCAATTTCTGCATCTAATATTATTCTTTTACTTCCTGTTTTCCTTGTTTCTTCTTCAATTAACCCAAAGAGCTTCGTTCCAAGTCCAAGCCCCCTAAACTTAGGATATACCCCCATATCGCTAATATAGCATTCATTTTCTGTAATTTGTCCTACAATATGCTCTGATTTAAGTAAATAAGGGAGGTGCGTAAAAAAGCTCCACCTCATATATTTTAGAAGTAGGAGGCCGATATGTATNTTTTCTTCTTTCTTCTGCTTATAATTGTATGCCAAAGCCATTCCTGCTATTTCATCATNCATTTCAATAAAATATGAATGTTCAAAACTGAAATGGTTCCTCGTATTCTGAAACAAATTTTTCATTAGATTTCTTACATCAGAACCAAAAAGGGATGGTGCAAATGTTGGAGCGGCAAATAAAATAAGCCGAGAAAAATCTTGAGCACCTTCGGGTTTTCCTTTTCTTATAACGATATTATCCATTTTATCCATTCTAATTTGCCTCCCCGATATGTATAGCTATAGTAATTTCGCATAGCCCCGGCATATCCGCAATACTTCGTATATACATTTCTATAGATGAAACCTTTTCCTCTCCAAAACGTAAATCCCCAATCATCTTTTTAACCACTTCATTTCTTATTTTCAAACAACTATCATATAAGGAACTTTTTATTGTCCCTATATCTTTTGCTCACATGCAAACACAAACTTCACGAGATAGCCTCTCTTATACACTCCTCCGTCCTCCCGATCTTGGCATGTACGTTGTTCATTGAGGGAAGGTAATTATATGCCTTTCCGGAATTTACCATCACACAATCGTGATTCTTTAAAGAAGGACTTACAACGGGACATGTATCACATAAGACCTTTGCCCCACTTTTCTCGATTCCCTCGACGATCTCTTTATATTTCTCATGGACGTATCGAGATGTGCAGATCCAGATATCTTTCTTCGTCCGTTTGCCCTTCAATAATCTATAAATCTTCTTTAGCTCTCCGACAGAACAATGGGGGCATCCAATGACGACCATATCCGGCGTTAAATATTCTTTCTCTTTATATACTTCTTCTATTTCCTTCTTTGTTATCGCAATCTTCTCTTCTATCTTCAGCTCTTCAGCGCTGCTTGAAGCATCGCAAATCTTCGATTTGCGAGTTTCAAATCTTCGATTTGAAGCAACGTGAAAGTGAAAGAGCGCAACGGAGCCTGAAGATGCCAAGCCCGCACCTAAATATTTCAGTTCTTCTTTTG
>RXIL01000051.1 GCA_004212085.1 Candidatus Methanolliviera hydrocarbonicum | reverse complement strand
CGAGTGTAAAGAATCCAATAGATCTCGCAATGTCGTGGGTCTATCCGGGCGTTATAAAGAACATTATATCCATCATAGGGGAGGATACCTCTATCGACCTGGTCGTATTGCATATAGATCTCCACAGAGAGACGTGGATGGGGAGATACATCGCATCAGATGAACATACGATGATGGATGTGCTAAAAGACGATATCTTCGATGCGCATGAAAAGATAAGAAAACCGCTCGCTCTGATTTTATCCCCCACAAGCGAAGAGGAGCTTAAGATAAATCTGAAAAAAGAATTTCTTGGAGAGAATATTCCCGTTTACGATGATCCTTTTTCAGCCGCCAAAGCTATAAAGAAAGTTGTCAACTATCGGGAGATCTCAAATCTTCTTTAAGACTCCTTCTAAGATCAACGCCAAAGACGAGTTCTTTTTTAATTTCTTCCGTTATCTTATTGACGATCCCCCTATATTCTTTTATCGTTTCTTCCCTCTCTGCGATCCCACCCTTTTTAAGTTTCACGCCAAATAAACCGATCGGCAATCTGTATATCTTATCTATCTTATTATAATCCTTTAAGGTTTCTTCGATATGGTCAACTAAAGAAGAGGGAAAGATCGTCTTATCATTGGACCTCACCACTTCTACCTCGTTGTACGCAGATTCTGCCAGATAAAATCCCACATCAAACGATATATTATCCTCCGACAGGATCTTCCCTACGACATCTTCTCTGTCATCTTCCACGGAAAGATCCGAGCCCTCTATCGCAATAAAACCCAACTCATCAATCAATTCTTTTGCCTCTTCTGTGTAACCTCCAAAGGATGCATAAGAAGGATAAACCGCTATATCTTCACAGACAGTGTTCCAATTTGATAACTCTTCAGCTCCGGCGGGAGAGCCATATTTACATTTACAGATCGCTATTTCGCCATCTTTTTCTGCATAAATACTTATGTCGTATTCCCTTCCAAATCTTCCTTTTATATTTTTTCTCTCGACGGTATAGCCATTATTTCTGAAATACTCTTTAACCCTCTCTTCAAAATCTTCCAGTCTCATCTCGTACCTCCAA
Source organism: Candidatus Methanolliviera hydrocarbonicum (assembly GCA_004212085.1). Lineage (GTDB taxonomy): Archaea > Halobacteriota > Methanoliparia > Methanoliparales > Methanoliparaceae > Methanolliviera > Methanolliviera hydrocarbonicum. The sequence goes on along the minus strand of RXIL01000051.1, from coordinate 5,205 downwards.
TTTGACTCTTCTTATTCCTCTACCATCTCTTATTAGATAAGTTTTTGCATTGTGTTTAAGCGGGACACCATAAAACATCTTGCAGAGTGAGACTGTTCGCAAACGCAAAAGATATTTATTTGGGGAACTGTTCTTTCATTATCGGGTGAAACAAAATTAAAGAAGAGATATGGGTCGAGAAGTATAGGCCAAAAACCTTAGACGGAGTTGTGGGACAGGATGAGATCATAGAAAGGTTGAAATCCTACGCAAGATCTGGAAAAATGCCTCACTTGCTCTTCTCTGGGCCTCCTGGTGTCGGAAAAACTGCTTCTGCCATTGGTCTGGCAAGAGGACTGTATGAAGATATGTGGGAATACAATTTCACCGAATTGAACGCGAGCGATGATAGAGGGATAGATGTTGTGAGAAACAAGATAAAAGTTTTTGCGAAGATAGCTCCTGTTGGAGGGTTCGATTTTAAGATAATTTTTCTGGACGAGGCGGACGCGCTCACATCCGACGCGCAATCAGCCTTGAGAAGAACGATGGAGATCTTCAGCAACAACTGTCGTTTCATCTTAAGTTGCAATTATTCATCAAAGATAATAGAACCCATACAGAGTAGATGTGCCGTTTACAGGTTTAAATTTCTCTCCACGGATGCCCTAAAAAAGGTCATAAGAGAGATAGCAGAAGGAGAGGATATAAAGATAAGAGACGATGCTATAGAAGCTTTAAAAGATGTGTCCGGCGGAGATATGCGTAAAGCGATCAATGCACTCCAAAGCTCCGCGGCGATCGAGAGGGAGATAGAAAAAGAAACCATCTATGAGATGGCGGCGAGTGTTAGACCAGATGAGATGAGGAAAATTCTTGATTCGGCGCTTGGTGGATCCTTTGATAAGGCAAGGGACCAACTCTCTCTTCTAATTGAGAAAGGAACATCTTCCGAGGAGATCATCAAGGTGATACACAGAATAATTTTCGATCTCGATATTACAAACGATAAGAAGGTGAAGCTTATAGATAGGCTCGGGGAGACGGAGTTTCGGATAACGGAGGGGGCAGACGAGAGGATACAACTCGATGCCTTGCTCGCATATATCGCACTTATGGAATGAATACGTTGTGTTAAAAGGCAATATCTTATTTATCTCTCAGATATTCCCTTTCTATCCCCTTGATCTTATCAATTCTGCGGGCATTTCTCTCTTCGATCGTGAGCGGGCTGTCCAACCAAATTTTTATTATCCTCTTGGCAAGATCGGGTTCTGTTACCCTCCCCCCAATCGTCAATACGTTCGTATTCAAATGTTTGCCAGCATTCATTGCCGTGATCTCGTCCCAGCAGACCGCCGCACGTATGCCTGGTATTTTATTTGCTACCACATCCATCCCTTGCCCCGTTCCGCAGATTAAAATCCCTTTACCGCCCATCAATACCTTTTTACAAACCTTTAACGCATAATCTGGATAGTCATCCTCTCGATTGTATCTATATGGCCCCATATCTTCAAGATCATATCCCTCGTCGGCCAAAAATTCCTTTATCTTCTCCTTTAACTCAAAACCGGCATGATCGCTTCCCAGATATATTGTCATGTTATTGAATTTGGATGACATATTTAAGACCCTTTTACCTGACTTGTTAATCTGGACAAGCCATCTTTAACAAATAAAACTTTGCCACATGATCGATCAGCCCATCTAAATCAAAATATTTATATCTTATCTTATCTATAGTCATATCATCGACGATGAATATCACTGATCATATAATCTTCATCGAAGGTACGGATAAAGGACGCTACCCCTATTCAAACTCACTGCTCGTGAAAGACGAGACCACGGCGTTGATCGATGCGGGTGCTGGCGAAGAGATGATGCACAAATTGGTAACGAGCGAGAAGATAGATCTTCTGATCAATTCACACTGCCACGAAGATCACATCGCATATGACAATCTATTCAGATCCAAGGTGTGTATTCACAAGTTGGAGGCGCCCGTTCTGAGATCCGTTAAAAAGTTGATCGAGTTATATTGCGAAGAAGGTTCTTTGATAGAAGAGGAGATGACGATTTTTATCCAGAATTTCATCAATTTTGANGGAATAGACGTTGATCTCGAATTTGAGGANGGATATATATTTGATCTCGGAGATACGCAACTGAAGGTTATCCATACGCCTGGACATTCCANGGGTCACTCCTGCTTCTTTGACGAGAAAGAAAAGATCCTCTTCTCAGCCGATATCGACTTAACATCGTTTGGCCCGTGGTATGGTGCTATCGACTCGAATATCGACGATTTTATCGCGTCTATAAAGAAGATAAGACGATTGAAACCTGAGATAATAGTTTCAAGCCACAAAGGCGTAATCAAAGAGGATATCGATGCAAAACTCGATACCTACCTCGAGAAGATCTATGAGAGGGATAATAAAATTTTAGATCTTCTACAGAGGGAGAGAACGCTTGAAGAGATAACGAAAGAGTCGATCATCTACGGAGATGGAAAAATCCCGGAGTTCTTGCGGTGGATGTATGAACCGATGGAGAGGATAATGATAGAAAAACATCTGGGTAGGTTGTTTAAGAGGGGCGATGTGAGGAGGGTGGATGACAGGTTCTCGATCGTCTGATGAATTTCTTGTGGGGACAAAAGTTTTTTAAATTCCTCCCCCACATATCCCTACTCGAGGAGAAATAAAATGGAGAGGACAAAAATAGATAAGAGTTTGGTTGGAGAAGCGCTGGTCGGCGAAGGTGACGAGGTAGCTCACATAGACTTGGTGATCGGACCTAAAGGAGGAGCCGTAGATTATGCTTTTATGAGCTCTCTGGCGATGCCACGTGCCGGTCATACACCGCTTTTAGCTGTATTAGAGCCGAATCTTCAGCCAAAACCAGCCACATTGATCGTAAACAAGGTTACCATCAAAGGAGCCGAACAAGCCGTCCTAATGTTCGGTCCAGCTCAGGCTGCGGTTGCCAAAGCCGTTGCAGATTGCGTTGAGGACGGTATCATACCCAAAAAAGAGGCAGAAGACCTGCTTATAATTGTATCTGTCTTTATTCAGTGGAACGCGAAGGATAAGAAGAAGATATACGATTACAACTACGAAGCAACTAAGCTATCAATAAAACGAGCCTTGAATGGAGAACCCACCGTTGAAGAGGTGCTTACAAAGAAGGAAACAGCTAAACATCCATTTGCATGACCGCTCTGCTCTTCCACATACTTTTCACTTTTTTTATTTTGTGCGTCTCTCTCGAAGGCTTTTGAGCAGGTTTAACGAAGATATACATATAATAACATTGTGTTAAGGGCATTAAAACAAAGTGTAGACGAGAAAATGACCAAAACATTTATATATGGGGGCTAACACATAGTAACTTGTGAATTCACAGGATGAACTCACACCTGTTGTTTCACATGGGGATGGGAAGCCGCAAAAAACACGGGGAAGTAAGATGAAGAAGATCAGCGTCGTGATCGAGGATGAGCAGGGAGAGAAGTCCGTGACAGAGACGGGCGTTGAAAAACCCCTCCATGAGATATATATGCTCATTGGGAGGTTTATCGAAGGATTAAAAAGCCCATGCTCACCCTCTATCGACGCGCTCTTTTCTATCCATGATGAAGACGTCTTGGCCAGATCGAGCGATCCACTCGTTAAGAGATTTAAGAGGTGTGTGATCTATGAATTTTCCGATAGATGGTTCACTTCTAAGGAAGTTAAATGGAAGTTTGATCGAGATAATGAGGGGAAGATAAAGATGAGCACGGTATCCACTTATCTATTAAGACTGTGCAAAGAGAATATACTCGAGAGGAGGGGGGCCAGAAATAACAGAGAATACAGAGTCCTTTCTCCCGGTGAGGGATCACCAGCTTCTTCAGATTCAAATACAAATATATTAATCTCAACCAAAGCCAACCGAAGATAAGATATGAAGTGTCTTTCGGTGAAGGCGCCGATAAAAACGGCTGAGGCGATCAGGCAAAAAATTAAAGCGTTTCTTAGAGATGATCTTAGGACAGATAAGGATGTAGATTTTGTCTATTTTCCAGTTCAGGAATCTATAGCTGAAGAGATGAAAGATCTGTGGCTGGTGAAGAGAGATTTCAAGAAGAGAGAGATAAATATAGAAGAAGGGATTAAGACCTCTTACGATGTGATAGGAGACATCGCCATCCTCCCTTTAGATATAGAGGATGAGGAGAGAGCGCTGGTGCTTCTTGGGAGGAAGAATATCAACGTCCTGTTAAAGAGATCGTCTCCGGTAGAGGGGGAACATAGAACGAGAAAACTAAAATATATTGGGGGGGAGAAAAGAACCGAGACCATACATAAAGAGCACGGATGTTTTTACAAATTGGACGTCGAAAAGACATATTTCAGCCCGAGGCTTTCCACTGAGAGGTCGCGAGTGGTGAAGAAGATGGAACGAGGTGATTTTGTGATCGATATGTTTGCGGGCATCGGCCCCTTCTCTATCCTGGCAGCCAAAAAAGGCTGTAGGGTACTCTCCCTAGATAACAATACTCACGCGATAAGATATTTGAGAGAGAATAAGTCTCTCAATAGGGTAAAGAATTTAGATATAGTACTGGGAGATTCGGGAAAGGTTCTTGCAAGGGGTAAGAACGTGGCAGACCACGTGATAATGAATCTTCCGTTCAATTCGTATAAATTCCTCGATACCGCATTGAGACTTGCCAAAGAGAATGGGCGGATCTATTTTTATTCAATCGGAAGAGGAGAAGACCTATTTGGAGAGCAGATCAGAGAGATCGAAGAGAGAATTGGCAGTTTAGATTATATGAAAAGAGAGTCGTCAGGCCCTATTCGCCGTACAGGTACCACGTCTGCATAGAATTTGGCCCGGGTGAGGAATAAAAGATAAAAAAAACAATCCTTACGAGAATGTATTATATATCACGAATGAATTCTGGAATACCCAAAATTTACTTTCTACTGATGCGAGAATGCAATTTAAAAAAGCTGTTCAGATTTTCGATCTCAGCGATCTTCAAGGTCTTTAAATCCATTTTATCAATTCTTGGATAGTTTAGTAGGTGATCATAATGCTTGGTGAGGTAGTAGCAATAACCACGTACGTATATCAAAAAATAGCCGAACAAATTATCGAGGCGTCTTGCCGACGTGCAAACCCTTTGATTTTTGTCATATTTGCTTCCTCTCTCGTCCTATCCGA
>RXIL01000066.1 GCA_004212085.1 Candidatus Methanolliviera hydrocarbonicum | reverse complement strand
TGGTCTTTATGGAACCTTGGGCATGTCGTACCAATCGTGCTAATACAGGTAATTTCTGCATCTATATTCGGATTAATAGCAGGCTATATCTATCAGGAGACAAAGAGTTTGGCAGGCCCGGTAGTAATACATAACCTATTCGATGGTTTAAGCATGTTATCCCTATTTATCTTCTATTGGACGATGTAAAACAAGCAATTAAAACTAAAAATGGCATCGATCAAATTTCATATTCTTCAATTCGTGCACTAATTCTTTATGCCACCCCGTGGTCTCACCGTCTTGATCCATGATCTGCGTCCAATAAGAAATGAAGGAGATAAAACCCTCTTTACTTTCATAAAGCCGAAGATATGAGCCGTTACATCGGATTACGGCGGTATTCACGGCATTTTTCCCACACTAAAAAATGTTTCTATGAGAGATGTAAATTTCACTTTCCCACTTGAAACTTACAACAAAATTTATAACCTCTCCCGACAATAATCTAATATGCTTGAGGAAGATCTAACGAATGACGTACTATTTAACGTATCTCAAGATTACGCCTATTTTCTAAGAAACGGCCCGGTGGCCATATCAAAATTACATTCCCCTTTTTTTCTGGTTCTGGGGGGAGAAAGAGAGAGAGAAAAAGTTTCAAATGAGTGGGAAAAGAAAAAAACCGATAAAGATGATATATTTTCGAGAATAAAGGATATAAAAGAGGTAGAGGAGTATAAAAGCTTCTGGAATCCATCTACAATAAGAGAGGTATTCAAAGTAGAGACTTATGAATCTTACGTGGTTCCGGAAGTAAGCGACAAGATATTCTTTAAATTGGGAATTCCAACGGCAGAACACGATATTCCTTACGTTAATCGGGCTCTCGTCGATCTATCTGCATTAAAAGATATGTGGATATTCGATACTAAGGGGAGAAAGGAGATATTAGATGTTTTACTATACGACATCGAGATAAGCGACTACGGGGAGAAGGAAAATGGTAGATTGCCAATTGGGATAATCGGATACTCAGACTTTAAGTTCTCTTTTAGATCAGAGAAGAACCTGGAAGAGGAGGATTTTAATCTCAATATAATTGATATACCATCCGATTGGGAATCTATCGAGATAAAGCAGTTGATATCCAGAGATGAAGATGAAGAGGTAGAGAATCTAAAAACATTTTTGGAAGAACTGCGCCGCCGTCAGATAATCTGTGGNCACAATATACTCAACTTCGATAATCGGGAGATCTACAACCGGATAGAATACCTCTCAGNGAAGAAGAAAGATGAACTATCAACAGAGGAGAAGAGATTATTTAGGGCATTTTTGGACACCAGCTCAAGAAAAGAGAGAATATTCAACTTTGGTTCGATGCAGGGCACGGTGAATATCTATCCCACTTCCTTTGACACGTATCACGCCGCGAGAAAGTTCTTTCCAAATTTAGACGGATACGGACTCAAGTATCTTGCACCCCTCTTCGGAATAAAGATAAAAGACAGGGTCTATTTAGATTACGATGAGATAGGTATTGACGAGAAAACTCTGGAATACAACAGACACGACGTCACTGAGCAGGGCGGAATAACGCTCCTTCTTCTCCAACAGGCACTCCCATTGGCATTTTTAACAGGACTACCATTTGAAATTTTATTCCCAGCCGGTACGACTAAGATATGGGACCAGATGGCGATGATAAGGGCAGCGAAGTATAAAAAGATCTTTCCGGCAACGTGTAAAGTATCGTTGGTTTCAAAGCAGATGATAAAAGAATTTGGGAATAAAAAAGAGAAGAAGAGAAGAGAAGAGATCTTTCAAGAGGCACGGAAACTTGAAGATAGGTCAGAATACCTGAAAGAGGCACTCAGAGTTATAAAATATGGGGAAGAGATGCCAGATTGGGTTGAGTATCCTTATGTAAATCTCGAATATCATTTTCCTGGTGGAAAGACCATTAAACCCAACGAAGTTGATTCTGATTTCTTACTCTGGTGGAATGTCATCGTGGCCGACGTAGGTGCGATGTATCCGACGATATTGAGGGCGGGTAATATTGGGGCGGATACCGTGCGGCTATCAAAAAAAGATGAGATCCCAGATGATTATGTCTGGCTGAAGAGTCTTCCAAAAAAATTTTTGGGGAATATCTGCTGGAAAGATGCTGGTGATAAAGAAGGATATCTGGTAGGCATAAAAAAATCAAAGGAAGACGGCATGGTGAATTTGGCGATGAAAGGTATCATGAAGATGATCTTTAGAATTAAGAGAGAGCTTTCCAAAGCCAAAGCCGAGGGCGTTTCGAAGGAAGAAGTCCAAAGAATGCAGATGATGTATAATGCTCTAAAGGGTGTTAGAAATGCTGGAACACACGGAATAATGACCGCACCGAACGTCTCGTGCAGACAATTCAATCTTTGGGCCGGTGCTGCAATAACCACGAAGGGTCAAGAGATACTGGATGATGTCTTAGAAAGATTAAATGAGAGAGATATAAGGGTGGTGTACGGCGATACAGACGGTATATATGCAGCATGTTCCAAAACTGCGCCGCCTGAAGTTTGCGATCTCCTCAAAAACCGAAGGTTTTTGGGATACGCGACTACGTTGAGAGCAGAAGAAGTGGCACATGCAGACAAAACTAAAAATAAAAAAATTATAACGCGTAAAATCTCTGATTTTGAGACGCCCTGGCTCTCTGAGCCGGAGAAGGTTTTGAGAACGATCGAAGATTGTAATGAGATATGGAGAGAGAGATTAAATTATCCCGACTTTGAACTTGAGCCTGAAGAACACAGCGCGATGCTCTTCGTCAAGCATAAGAACTATCTGGTCTGGGACATCGAGGATGGAGAATTGGTGATGAAGACGAAGGGGAATAATTTTAGGGCAAGCGATAAGGCGGAGATCACGGCAAAGACGCTCGAAAAGATAATGCAAAGCGTGGTTAGAGATAATATATCGTGGGAAAGCGAAAAAGATGAGAAAATACGCGTTAAAGACTCTATTAACGAGGGGGCAAAGGAGATAATCTCAAATTTAAATCTGGACGATGTGGATGTATCAGATTTAATAATGACACAGACCGTCTCTCCGCCGAAGACGTATGCGAGGAACAGAGATGGATCGATGAATACCTTTGGTCAGAGGGCAGCGGCTTTAGAAAAGATCGTCGGGAAGATCGGTGTATCTACAAAGTTCAGGTTCGTGGTTACTAAATCGCCCTTGCCTGGAATAAATAATCCTAACAAGAGCGGCGTAAAACCAATTCATTACATGTATCCAATCGATTATCTCACAGACGAAGAGTTTTCTGAAGAGATAGATATCGAATGGTATAGGAAGCTCGTTGGGAATTATATAAAGGGGGCATTTGGTATCGAAGATGCATCTACCGGGAAGAATATGTCACTCGATCTCTTTATGTGATCCGAATTATCGAGTATTTCAAATAATTTTAATTCTCGGCCGTGTCCACCAGAAATCTTTACCTTTTCATTCTTTTTACTACAGTTTTTCATGCCCAGTCAAGCACTAACCTATATGTCGAAAAGAGAGACCACGATCAGATCTCTCCCATCCCCTTTCATGAACTGTAAATATGAGGAATAAAGGATTAAGTTATCCGGCAAAGGCAATTATCTATATTGTACGACTTACATCATATCCCTCCCAAATCGCATCCATTATTTTACGTGCTTCTTTACAGTCACCTATCGCGTAAATATGCGAAATTTCTTTATCCATAGAGTTGTAAATTTCATTTGAGGGTTTTAGCCCCACTGCAAGAACCACCGTATCACACTCAATAACCGTTTTGTTGAGGTCTTTGTCGATCGATAGTACCCCTCCATCCGTTATCTCCTGAATTGTCATCTTTGTTATTACATCCACTTCATTCTTAGCAAGTAAATCTAAGAGCATGACTCTGTTGGCATGACAAATTCCAGTGGCCACCTCAGGAAGCATCTCCACCACAGTTGTTTCTTTTCCTTGCTCGGCAAGCCACAGTGCGGTTTCACACCCAACGAGTCCTCCCCCCAGCACAACAACCCTCTCGCCAGATTTTTTCTTGCCCAGAAGCAGATCTATGGCGGTGATAACCTTCTGTTTTTCAATACCCGGCATCTTTGGGATGATGGGAGTTGAACCAGCTGCAACAATTAACACATCAGGTTTTTTGTCTCTAATGAGCTGGGAAGTCACCTCCGTTTTTAGTTTGATCTTCACCTTTAATTTATCGAGTTGGATCTTATACCACTTAAGCAACCTTTTTATATCCGCCTTAAACTCAGGAATACCGGCTTCTATTAGATGCCCACCGAGTGCATCACTTTTTTCATACAATGTTACGTCGTGTCCTCGGATGGATAGGACTCTTGCTGCCTCCATGCCCGCGGGTCCGCCACCGGCAATTAAAACTTTCTTTGATTCCTTTGTAGGCTCTATTCCATAGATTTTCTCTCTTCCGGTGGTCGGAGCTACCGCACAGCTTAAGGGCCTGAAATCTTCATAAATTCTGTACAGGCAGCCATCGTGACACCCAATGCACGGGCGAATATCTTCAACTCTTCCCTCTCGAACCTTTTTTACCCAATGTGGATCGGACAAAAGAGCTCTACCTAATACAACCATATCTGCTCTTTCTTCCTCTAAAATTGTCTCTGCTAGTTCTGGAATACCAAGTCTGCCCACGGTGAGAACGGGAAGATCAACGACTTTCTTAACTCGTTCGGCCATATCAGCCATACAACCGTGAGGTTGATATGTCGGTGGGTGGGCCCAATACCAGCTATCATAACAGCCCGCGTCTACCTCTAATGCATCAAAGCCGGCTTTTTCCAGAAGTTTCGCCATTTCTATTCCTTCTTCGATGTCTCGGCCCGCTTCCTTGAAATCTTCATCTTTGAGAGCGCCAGCGTGCAGTCCTTTTATATAATGTTTGAGACCAAACCTGTATATTACAGGAAAATCTTTTCCCGCACCGTCTTTAATACTATTGAGCGCTTCGATGGGAAATGTAAGCCTATCTTCTAAGTCGCCGCCGTATTTATCATCCCTTTTGTTCCATATGGCTGTTGTGAACTGATCGAAGAGATATCCTTCATGCCCATGTAATTCTATTCCATCAACTCCTGTGGTAGCCAATATTTTAGCCGCACGACCAAAAGCCTCTACCATACCTTCAACTTCGCTTGTAGATATTGCCCTCGTCATCACATCCGGTCTCCAAAAGGCGGGAATTTCAGATGCTGATACCGGTTTAATTCCCAAATCTATTCCCAATCCGGGGAGAACACGTCCAAAACCAGCTGTCAGTTGAACAAACAATTTAGATCCATAGCGATGCATGGAGTCTGCCAGTTTAGAGAATGACGATGAGGTCGTTGAATTAGCTATGGGTATAAGATTTATGCTATCCGTCCCCAGAAAATCTACCTCGTTTTCCACTTTGACGACGCCAGTTATTATTAGACCAACCTCCCCTATTGCTCTTTCTGTAAAATAATCTATTCCACGCTGAGAAAAACTCCCATCGGGGTTTATCAACCCCAAATTTCCCATTGGAGCCAGCGCTATCCTATTTCTTATCGTTTCTCTCCCAATTTTTACAGCTTCGAAGATCTTTTCAAACTTTTTCATTTTTCCACCTCATCTTACAATTTTTTATTAGGTCTCCATCCCAGAGCTTTCAGGTTTCCAGTCAAAGCGATACTTATAAAACGCCTCACCTACAACCTCAAGAGAGGGAAGAGACGCCACTCTTTTAATGAACGTGGGAGATTTTTCTCGTAAAGGTCGGGTTAAGGAACCAACAGCTTTACTAAAATGTTCCAACGAAGCCCCATCCATCTCAAGAAATGGTTTTAGTAAAGGATCCATCAATTTAAGTATGGGTCTAATTACGGGATCAAGCAAGGGGCCTAAGACCTCCAGGAGCGGACCTACGATCTCGAGCACGGGAGTCAACATATCGAGCAATGCCTCGATGATCGGCCCCAGTATGCCCAACAGAGGATCCAGAAGCTTCATCCCAATCGGAAGGATCGCACCTAAGGTCGAGGATAAGATCTCCCCAAGATCGATCGACGAAATCGCTTCCACGACCGCACCCAAGAGATCCGGGATCATTCTTGTCACGGATTTTATCATCCCGGGGGAGAGCATCGATCTTATCATGCCCGTCATCATCGGAGCGGTTGCACCCATCATTCCACCCATCGTTTTTCCAAGAATATCGCCGATGTTCGTCCTCTTTTCATTCATGTTTATCGATAGTAATATTTTCAATATTTAAATCTATCGATTAAT
>RXIL01000171.1 GCA_004212085.1 Candidatus Methanolliviera hydrocarbonicum | reverse complement strand
CTCCATTACAGTCTCTAGAACATATGAAATTAATGTTATTTATAATTTTCCCTCGCTGGATATCAGCGTTTAGTATCCAAGGGATATTGAGCATGTTCGATGATACCATAAACATGATAAACGGGCGGTGAATGGTGTGAAAGGAAGGAAGAGGAGTGGGATCTCAGATCTGGGTTTCTTGGGTATTGACCCAACGCTTGGAATTGGCGATAAGATATTAGATTATGCCGAAGGGGAACGGGAAGAAGAGAATAGACGGGTGGATGGGAGTGATTACTATGCGTTTTGTCCTTTGTGTGGAAGAAAACAGTTAAAAGATAATCTTCTTGAAAGCGGTTGCTTCATTTGCGGATGGAAAGGCGCTGGAGATGAACTTGAACTGGCAAATGTGAAAAGAAGCTCCAATATATCGATGGGCCTTGATATAAAAAAAGAAGGCTATAGAATGAGTTGCCCAAACTGTGGTGCATCACTGATAACGGGGGAATTCAAAGCGAACGGCTGTTATATTTGCGGATATAATGAGGATGATTAAATATATGAGAGAGCTACCCAGACATATATCTAAAGATTTGAGGAAAGAGATCCTCGATTTATTGATGAGCCGTTATGGCAAAAAGGAGATCGAGGATGAAGTGGGCTATAAAATCTCAACATTGAAGAGAGGATCTGATAAAGCTATCGCCATACTACTTTCAACTTATTCAGGAAATGACGAATTGAGAAATTTGATCTGGCGGAGATACACCGAGTTCGGGTATGCTCTCAAGAACCTTGGTATATCAGCGCCAGAAAATAGGAACCTTATGGAAAGGTTGGATGACGAGAGTAAAGATATCCTCTGGCATCTTTATCAAAAAGGACATGCAAATATCGTGGAGTTGAGCGAAGCTGTTTGTGCATCTCATTATGAAGTGCTGAGCAGGTTAAAGGATGTGATAATACCGGAATCGAAGAGGAGAATCGGTAAGCCGATAGTGAAATTTGAGGAATCTAAGATAGACTGGATGAGCGGCGAGAAGGTACTTTTTTCCTGGTGGATAATGGATGGTGATATGCCGGTAGTGAGGAGGAATAATGTGGAGTTATTCAACGAAATGGATAAAATCACTATAATTGCCGAATTGCCAGGTACAAGGTTCCCAGATCAGATAGATGTGTCTGCTAGATATAATAATGGCATCTTAGAAGTCATAATAAAAAAGGGGCAGGATGAAGTGGGCATGGTTGGGGATGTAGTAGATAATGCTTTGCCCGGTATAAGTGAAGATGATATAAATGATAATTGTAGAAAAAAAACGTTATAGGTACATCTGATAACGAAATGCAGAATAATTCATGAGGGCACCATGACTATGAGAACGAATGGTGTATTTTAATTTCAAAGACGATCCTATAGCGGTGTTAGCTTTCAATTAGCTCGTTGAGAATATTTATGGAAATATAAATAGCTTGCTGAAGTTGGACGTGTTGAAACGTGGTGCTTGATATTGATGAAGATAATCTGAAGCATGGCGTCTTGGGGCTTGTTGTGGCACTCGTCGAGGTAATAAGGGATGCTCTCAGGATACAGGCATTCAAGCGTATGGAATCCGGGATTCTAAGCGATGAAGAGATAGAACGGCTCGGTGAAGCTCTTATGGATCTCGATATTGCAATAGAAGAGATAAAAGAGGAGCAAGGGATAACAGAATCTGTTAAGTGTGTTCGGGATGGGTTGGATGAGACTGTTGATGATGTGATTGGCAGGGTGGTGAACCCAGAGAGATGGAGAGAGGAAGCAGAGGATAAAGGATGATGGTAATGACCGAGAAAGATAAGTTCAGAGAGCTAATTGCAAGAATGGTAAGAGAAGAAATAGAAGCAATAGCAGAGGAAACAAAAAGAACGATAGCGGAGACTGTAAGGGCAGAGCTTATACCTGGATTGAGGGCTGCAATAAGAGAATTAATAACAAAAGAACTAGAGAGTGTAACGTTTGAACTCGATAGCAAAGAGGAAAGAGAGACAACAGTTTCGTCAGAGGATTTCCAACCCCAGATGGCCATAGCTGAAGAGGCTGAGGAGGTAATTGGAGTCGAGGGCGAAAGGGAAAGAGAAGTAATAGTTTCATCAGAGAACTCCCCGCCTCAGATGACCATGGCTGCAGAGGATGTAGTTGAAGTTGGGGCTGATCAGGGGTTGTATCTTTACGGATTTGCAGATGTAAATGTATCAACAAGTTTAGGGAAAATAGGGATAGAAGGAAGCGAGGTATATACGGTTCCTTATAAAGGGATTTCTGCAGTAGTTCACAACTGTCTCCTGGAACCTTACAAAAGCGATGATGATGAAACCGTGAAAAACTGGGTGAAGATGCATCAGCATGTTATGGATGTTGCAACCGAAAAATTCGGCACAGTTATACCCTTTGGCTTTGATACAATAATAGCACCAGAAAATAGCATAACAGCAAAGGATACATTAAAGAAATGGATGTCTGACGAGTTTGACGATCTTATGAAGAAGATGGGAAGACTAAGGGGTAAAAAAGAATATGGTGTGCAGATGTTTTATATCCCGTCCGTAATGAGTGAGAAAATTGTACAAGAAAGCGAAGAGGTTGGGAAGATAAAAGAGGAAATGAAGTCAAAGTCACCAGGGCTTGCGTATATGTATAAGCAAAAGCTTGAAGATGTGATAAAGATTGAAATGGAGTCGAGAATGGATGTCTTTTTCAAGGATTTTTATGAGAAGATACGAAGTAATGTTGAAGATGTAAAGGTCGAGAAGGTGAAGAAAGCTGAGAATGACCTGGTAATGATGATGAATTTATCAGTGCTTGCAAGTGATGAAAAAGCTCTTGCGTTGGTATTGGATGAGATCGACACAGAAGAAGGATTTTCGGTTCGTTTCACAGGACCCTGGCAACCTTATTCATTCGTATGAACTCTCCGAGAAAGAAGTTGTGAGTGGAGGTACCGCGAGGAGACGGTCGATGATGATCGCCGATCGGTACCATTGCTCCCTGTAACGAAGCCAGATATTGGAATAACACGCCGGAACGGTATTTTGGTGATAAAACTGGGAAATAGGTGAGTATTATGGAAGATAATGAAACAAAGAAAGATGCTGGGAAATCTGAGAAAGACTATGAGGAGAGGATGAAGATCCTCGAAAAGAGGATAGGAGAGCTCGAGACGGGTGGCAAAACGTCTGCTGAGGGCGATGAACCCGGCACCGAGCCCAGTGTTGTGGGGGATGTCGTGAGCAGGTTCATTCCAGGCCTGGGCGGGATCATCAAGACACTGGAAAAGGCCTCACCGGAGTTCAAGCAGAGGATAGCAGAGACAGATTCAGAGATAAAGCACAGAATAGAGATGGGCTGGGAGAGCAAGCCCCAGGTAGAATACGGAATCTCCATGAGACCTCTAGGTGCTGGAGTGGGTGGACCCGGACGTAAAAGGGCTGCAGCGAAACCAAGAGCTATAACAGTAAAGATGCCGGAGAAGGCACCCATAAAGGAGCCCATCATCGATGTCTTTGAGGAGGAAGACCATATCTCTGTAATTGCGGAGCTGCCAGGTGTCAACGAAAAGGACATAGAGGTAAAGTTAGTGGACGATGCACTCGAAATCTCTGCTGGGGATCAGAGTAAGACGATCAAACTGCCTGCCACGCCAAAATCCATCATTGAGAGGACATATAAGCATGGTGTACTCCAGCTAAAGATAGAAAAGATGAGTTAACGGCAATTGATCTTGATGAGGACGATCTTGAGCAAGAACTGCTGTAGCAGGGAGTGGCCCTTGTGGAGATCGTTCAAGAGGTGCTGGAAAGACAAGTTCTCTGCGAAGGATCGAAGGCGGAAAATTGAACGATGAAGATACAGAGTGACTTGGAGAAGCGCTGTACGATATGAATGGTGTAAACTCGATAACATAAAGAGAGACAATGACCTGGAGGAAGCTGTGAAATCTGTATGGGACAGTCTCGACCTGGCGGCGGACGGCATGATAGATGGATTCAGGAAATCAATAGAGATAGACCGGGGAGTATAAGTAAAATGCAGGAAGTTCCAGCTCAAAGATATGGGACTGATTCACCTTCGTTGAAACAGACCGAAGAGGGCAGATATCTGTACTCCATCATCAATAGCGATGCTGAACTGAGCTTTGACAATATAGGAATAGATGACAGCGATGTTTATACAGTACCACACAAAGATATCGCAGCAGTTGTGCATTCCTGTCAGGCCTGATCTTACGAGACGAAGGACGATGAGGTAGCAACGGAGTGGTTGCTGGAACATAATTATGTAATTGATCAGGCAACAAAAAAGTTCGGCACGGTTTTGCCTTTCTCCTTTGATGTTATTGTTAGAGGCGATGACAATACAGTCAAGTGGTGGCTTGACAAGAATTATGAGATGCTCAAGCGAAAGCTTAAGAGTGTCGAAGATAAAGCAGAGTACTCTGTGCAGATCTTTTGCGATCTGGACATGCTCGCAGAGAAGCTCGTGAGCAGTAATCAGAAGCTAATGTGGTTAAAAAAGTTAATCGCGGATACACCAAAAGAACCCCCCTATTTGCTCCAGCGAAAGTCTGAACTGAGTAGAACGTTTGAACTGATGATAAATAATGCGGTTTCAAGTGAGATATCCAGGCTTGCCAAGGAGTTCGACTTCCGGATAAGAGAACATGTCAAGGATATGAGGGTTAGTGAGAATACCTTGTTGGTGCCGGATAAATATAAAAATAAGAAACTGATTGTGACGTTTTCCTGCCTGGTACAAGAGGATATGGTTGGGGGGCTTAGTGAGGTACTGGACGAGATAAACAGGCGTGAGGATTTTGCGGTTCGATTTGCAGGTCCCTGGGCACCTTTTAGTTTCGTTCAATTTAAGTAGGCTTGAAAGATTCACCTAGAGACCAGGCTTTTGGTACCTTACAAATAAGAAATTCTTCCTGCGGAGAAGGGATTCCGGGAAAATCCCTTTTGAGACATGTCTATACGAGATATAGGCTCTCCCGACAAGAAAAGAAAGAGATTTCGGGAACGAGCGAAATGTGCTTGATCTGCAATTCGGTGGTGAGGTAGTTCGCATTCGCGTCTCAGATCTTGTGGAATTTTGAGACGGCAATTGAGAAAGGTGGTAATAGTTGCTCGAAGATAGAGTAGATTCTAGAGTGGATCAGTCAGAGCAATTCCTCTTGAAGGAGAGCTCAAAACTCATCCTTTTTGGAGGGAAAGGCGGCGTTGGCAAGACAACATCTGCGGCTGCAACGGCGCTCCATATAGCAGGGGCAGATCCGGACAGGAAGATATTGATCCTTTCCACAGACCCTGCCCATTCTTTATCAGACAGCTTCGATCGCCGGATCGGTGATGAGCCTACAAAGATCGCTCCGAACTTGTATGCACTGGAGATAGATACAAAAAAACTCCAGAAGAGGTTCATATGGGAGCACCAGGTTGACATATTCGACCTGGCCACGAGGACGATGTACTTTGATAAGGATGTCCTTTTAGACTTCTTCTCCTTCTCCTTGCCTGGAATGGACGAGCTCATAGCGTTGATGGAGATAATTTCTCTGCTGAATGCTGGCGAATACGATATAGTCATTCTGGACACAGCTCCTGCGGGGCATACGATACGTCTGCTTAGCTACATCGAGATGATGCTGAAACAGATTGATGTCATGGAGATGTCGCAGACGAAGTATAGAGATGTTGAGGAGAGACGCAGAACAAAGTACGTCAAGAACGAGGCAGATGAGTTTTTGGACGGGATGAGGAAGGATCTATTGGGACTGAAAACCATCCTCAGGGATCCCAGCGCAACTGTATTTGTTGTTGTCACAATCCCGGAAGCGATGGGCGTATACGAGACAGGGCGATTGGTCACGGCTCTCAAAAGCAATAAAATCAATATAGGTCATATAATTATTAATGGTATTCGTCCACGGATAGAGTGTGATTTCTGCATATCCAGGAGAAAAAAAGAGGATAAATACATCAGGGAGATAGAGAATACATTTTCGGGGTATGACATCACCAGGATGCCTCTATTCACCCACGAGGTCCGTGGAGTGGAAAATTTGAGGAGATTCGCCGACGTATTGTTCGGAAAGAGATACGAATACGAGCCTCGTCCGGTCAAACTTCCGGAACCTCGCGAAGCTGCAGGATCGAATATACGGGATCTGCTGAAGAGAGATTTACAATACCTATTTGGAATGGCTCAATACATCGTACACCGTTTCATTTGGCAAATAAGGGTTCAATACATCGTACACTCTTTTTGATATGAGATTTATTCAAAGCATCCT
>RXIL01000151.1 GCA_004212085.1 Candidatus Methanolliviera hydrocarbonicum | reverse complement strand
TAGAGGTAGGCCATATATGCGCTCATGCCCAGGGCTATCAGCCCCAGGGACTTTCTGGGACTGATGGTCGGGAGGGCGATATCTTGTGTCACCGCCCCTCCGATAGGCCTTCCCGTTAAAAGAGTTATCTCCACTCGCCATTGGGATCGCTTGTCCTCCGGATCGTGAGGGGTCGGCCTTGCAAGTCGGAGAATGGCGTCTTCGCATGCCCCCTTCCTACTTTCTGACTCACGCGAAGACGCGAAGTCCCTCGTCGAAATGCCGTGCCATTGAAGTCAAATAGGCAACAGGCACTTGACGTTTCACCCGCAAATAACGCGCAAGGACGCCACACAGACCGATTCGAATAATTCCGGCCCGAGATCCCGATGAAGGTGGAAAGCCGTATCCACCACGACGGAAGAGACTTCTTCCACATTCATCGACGAGGCACCTCCAAGCAACACCCAAATTAATATGATTTTTTAATAAAAAAGTTTTCTCGACAGCTGGTGCACATAACCAGACCGTTAGGTGTGATACCGCATTACAAAGTGTTAGCTACTGAGCTTTATGTACAACAAGAAAAATAACCGCGGAGGGCGCAGAGGAACGCAGAGCATTTAACCATTTATTTCCTCTCCGCGCCCCTCTGCGTACTCTGCGGTTATATTCCGTGTTTGGTTACAGTATGCCCCATGTTTCGGGTAGTTCCTGCATAGTGAAGTCCCCTGATAGTAGTTTAGGTGCCTGAGTAGCTACAAAGAAAATTTATGAAGAGATATCCGACCTCTTGAAATAGTTGCAACTGAAACTTTAAATATCCAAAAGGCACAGATAAATAGATGAAACTAAAAGTCGTCTTAGAACCACAAGAAGAGGGAGGGTATGCAGTATATGTGCCATCTCTCCCAGGCTGCATATCTCAGGGTGAGACATACGAAGAGGCATTAGAAAATATCAAAGAAGCGATGGAGCTCTATCTTGAGCCAGATGAAGACGAACTATTGCAGTATCCACAACTTAAAGTCGTGGAAGTTATGGTATGAAAAAATTACCAGTAATTACAGGATACGATGCGATAAAAACTCTAAGAAAAGCAGGATTTATACCAACATGCCAAAAAGGTTCGCATGTTAGGCTTAAGAAGATTGAAGATAGCAAAACGATCAAGATCACAGTTCCAGTTCATGGAACATTGAAGAAGGGTACATTGAGCAGAATCATCAAGGATGCTGGTTTGACGAAGGATGAATTTTTACGATTGCTATGAACAACATACAAGTAAATGCTCGCTTACGCTCGTATTTACTTGAGTGCATAAAGTTATACCTTATGTACTGTGACAAATAACAAAAAATCTGGGCCTAGTAATATCCCAAAAGGTGCTCGTACAATTGGTGGTGCAATGCCGGAGGCTTCGAAAGCTATTTATCACCGCCCTAATTAGTCTGAGGCCTATGGGAAAAACGGGAAGCGTTCGTTGGGTCAAGATAAAGGGCAGAAAGGGCCAGATCAGGCTGGTGGCAAACGCCAAGTCCGGTTACAAGAGGCCTGGGCCTCTACAGAAGTACACCTCTTCGGGAGCGAAGAGGAGGCGGATCAAGAGGTCGCCGAAGGCTCTAGCGACCAGGTGATGTACTCTTTCGATTCTGTTTTAGTGCGTTATGGCGAGATCGCTCTCAAGGACTCCTGGACCAGGAGGGCCTGGGAGCGGATTCTGGCTTCCAACATAGCTACTGTATTGCAGGAGGCGGGGATAGAGTACCAGGTATCTGGAGAGCGGGGCAGGATATTCGTACGGGTCAGCGACCCTGAGGCGAGCCGTCTCATCGCCGATGTCTTCGGGGTGGTCTCGGCAAGTTCGGTCTGCACAGTTCTTCCGGAGATGGAAACCGTGGCCAGGGTTGCATGTGAGCTGGCCATCGATCGCGGTCTTTCTTCTTCATCATCATCTTCTCCTTCGTCCTTCGCCATCAGGTCCCGCAGAGCCGGAGGCGAGATCTCCGGCACCCGGATCGCGGTGGAGGTGGGCAGGGCGGTCCAAGAGCGCACCGGGGCCCGGGTGGACCTCGATTGTCCGGAGCTGGAGATCTTCGTGGAGGCGAGGGTGAACCGCGTCCTGGTCTTCACCGAGGTCGTGCCGGGCGTGGGCGGGCTTCCCCTGGGGTCACAGCCCAGGATGGTGGCCCTTATATCCGGGGGCATCGACTCCCCGGTGGCGGCATGGATGATGATGAGGCGAGGCTGTCCCGTCTCGCTCCTCTACTTCGACCTCAGGCCTTATGCGGACGCCCGCGTTCAGGCCCTCGGGTCTGCCGAAGCCTTGCGGAGATGGACCTCGGGCCGGAAGATAAGCTTCATCCAGGCGCCCATGGGCAAGAGCCTGGAAAAAATCGTCGGCGCCCACCGGCGGGATACCTGTCTTCTCTGCAGGCGGCTGATGTACCGGGTTTCTGCCCTGGTGATGAAAGAAGAAGAGGCCTTCGGCGTTGTTACCGGCTACTCTCTCGGCCAGGTGGCATCGCAGACCCCGGCGAATATCATGGCCGAGCAGGCGGGGATCGATCTGCCCATCTACCATCCTTTGATCGCCATGGACAAGACCGAGATCGTGGATATTGCCAGGAAGATCGGGACCTACCAGGCCACAGAAGATGCGGGGGGTTGCCTGGCGGCGCCAAAAAAGCCCATGACCCGGGCCAGGGTACAAGATGTCCTGGTGGCCGAGGCCGGGCTGGGGATCGAGGAGATGGCGGAGGAGGTCTTCGCGGGGCGGGTGAGGAGGAGGGTGTGAGGTGGCGGGAAAGGCGTGGGATATATTTTTAAGCGGTCTATGAGGGTATGGCTTCTTTTTGTCTGGTTTGTCTGTGCTGGATTGTTTTCTTAGTTGTAGGGATCTTTTGGGTTATGTGGATGAAGATGCGATAGATCTATCGAGGGATCTGTCTCGAAATATGCAAAAACCATAAAGTGACACTGGAAGGGTGTTGTGAATTATATTAAGATGAGGATGGACAACGGTATCTTAGATGAAATAAATAGTGCCATTCAATCTGCAAAGGATAATGCAGAGCTAACTGGTTTCATTAATTTCATCTCTTCTGAAGTTGTAATGTTTTTTGCAAAGACTGTTTATAGGCATTCCTAGGAAGAGGTCTAATGACCTAAAGGTAAAATTCCGCCCTAAACCGCTCTCTATTAACATGTGGACATTGGTCATCGATTAAGGATCTTTAGGCCAATTTAGAAATCAATTTATCCTTTTTGGACTCTCCAAGCAATCCTCTTAGAGCGTAAGATAGATCATTTTGTGATGTTTTGGGTCTTAACGTTAAGTTTTGGGGGTCCGTCTTCAATGAATCCTCGCAGGCCTAAAACACAGTTATGAAATAAATACCGAGTTAAGGCTATAAATAGCGAAATCCTTATCTAGTGGCCAATGTATTTTTAATGTAACAAAGTTCAGCTAGTTGGTGTTGGTGAAATTTGATGAGTGAGTTCAATTATCAACTTCTCAGCTGCCCCTGGCTACGTAGATCCTCAAATGCAGCTTTCGCTTCAGAAGCTGTTTTACACTTTGTTGCTGAATATGGCAATTATTCTTCACATACAGTTCGCCGACTATTTCATGCTCGCAGTGGTTTTACATTTAGTAACCAATCGGGCGAACGTGTTGGGGATGAATACGAAGATGCCAAAGTAGTCGGTGCTATGTTCTACAAATTAGCTCAACGTGGCCTTCCTGCACCGTGTAGCCTTAAAGTCGAGCGTCACATCTTGAACTTGGCAAAAGATGCAGGGGTCCTAGAGTTTGAAGAAACGGCCGGCGACGGCAGGATCAAGTTCGTTATATGTAGTTCCGAAATACAAAATCTGGATTGGATGATAAAGGCCTGCTGTTTGCCGGAGTTGCTTTTGGATGACAAAGACGTCGATGACCTTCTTGAACGTTACAGAGGCCTTTGTACATCTCCCGAAAAAGAATTCTTCGATATATTACTTAGGTCCTTTCCAGACAAGCGCCTTGCGCTTTTCGTTCTTCCCCAACGCCAGATGGGTTCCATGTTGGACCCTGTTTTGGAAAAAGGCCCATCTGTTGATGAGGATGATCGTGTAGACTTTGCATTAGAAGTGCCTCACACCATAGACGACAAGTGGGTGAGAATCGCCATCGAGATTGACGATAAAAGTCACGAGAAATCGGAGGATAAGGATAGAGAGCGAGATGATAAACTGCGCAATTCGGGTTGGATAATTAAAAGATTTTTCTTGAAGAATAGTAAACACTGGGAATCCCAAATTGAATGGGATATTGTATTGGAACTTAGGGCAGTCATTCCAGATGAGCTTCTAAAGGCAGCTGAAGAACTGCGTAGTCTACCACCCAAAAAGAGAAATGCAGTTCAGTCACTTGTGCTATTGCCTTTGGCTGAATCCCAAATTGCTACGGTTTTGGCTAAGCTAATATATGAAAAAGGCACAGCAAACATTACAATTGCTGATTCTCAAGATCTTGGGCTTGATATAGTTGTTGATGCCATAATTGAAACATTGGATGCAATTTTGGCACTTCATGGAATAAATGGGATTGGATATCCTTGTATTGTTGCAGATGGCAAGAACCCCGACGTCGATTATTACGCTATTCCCTCATCTGTTGTTTGGGATGCTCTTAGGAACTCTAGCCCACTGGTCATTTCACCTGTCGTAGTCTCCTTACCCGGTAGTATCAATCCACTTCTGGTTGTGAAACCAAAACCTGTGGAGATCCATACACCGGATCGAAAGGAGGCCGTCGACAAGAGTTTAAGATATTTGCTTCAAAATGTGTTTCGATTGTTCGAGTTCCGACCTCGTCAGCTTGATATAATCAAGCGTGCGATTGCCTTACAGCCTGTAGTCGGTCTCCTTCCAACTGGTGCAGGCAAGTCGTTGTGTTATCAGCTTGCAACTTTCATCCAGCCTGGTTTTTCTCTCGTGGTAGATCCTTTGGTCTCCCTGATGGAAGATCAGCAACTGAACCTTGAGGCAATGGGAATACACCGATGTATCCAAATTAGATATGGAAAGAGTTCTAATGCAATTAATGAGCAAGTGCTCCGAATCAAAGATGATAACTTGATGCAAAAAGGATATCCTATTTTTGTGTTTGTGGCTCCAGAGAGACTTCAGATTAAGAGCTTCACGGATAAACTACCGGTGAACATGCCGATTCCCTACTGTGTCGTTGACGAGGCACATTGTGTTAGCGAGTGGGGTCACGACTTTCGTCCATCTTACTTGAACGTTGGCAGGAGAGTACGAAAGCATTGTAAAAAATATGGAATTGAACCAAGCTTTATGGCGCTAACAGGCACGGCATCGCGTAATGTGCTTATTGATATTATGAAAGAGTTGGATATAAGCGATCCGAATGCGGTGATCGAACCGGAATCATTTGATCGCAAAAACTTGAACTTTGAGATTCAGAAAGTTTTACCAAAAAATCGGTTGGAGGTGATTGCCAAAAACGTTCAGGAGATGGTCAAAGAATTTGAAAAGGATTCAGATACATCCTCAGATGTTCCTAGCGGACTTGTTTTCACAAACTTCAAGAATAACCCCCCCGGTGCATCCCTTGGCGTTCATGACATAAGGGCTTGTGTGGTTGAAGCACTAAGTGACCACTATGATCTTCCAGATATTCACGATCGTATTGGAATATACTCTGGTAATCCACCAAAGAACGAGAATTTGTCCAAACGTGAGTGGAGTGTGAAGAAGAGCAAAATTCTAAAAGACTTCAAGAATGATAAGGTGCCCATTTTGGCATGTACGCATGGATTCGGTATGGGTATCGATAAGCCGAATATTCGTTTCACAATTCACACGATGTTGCCTAGATCTCTTGAAGAATTATATCAACAATGTGGACGCGCAGGACGGGACGGAAAAGAGGCAAATTGTGTTATTTGTTTTGTCGATGAAGATCCTGAATTGGCAGATGATATTCTAAATCCGGATCAAACTGTGCTTGAAGATATACAATATAAGAAAAGTAGAATTACCAATGCCGAACCGAGGAATGACGCCATAAGAAATACCTATTTTCTAACTACTAATTTCCCTGGAAGAGATTTGGACAAAAGTCGCCTTCAAAAACTAGTCGCCGAGTATCTGATACCAAATTTGGATGAAGATGAATTTGACGTACCATTTACAGCTTTAACTAGCAAATCACTAAACGATGATGAGTCTGATGTAGAAAAGGCCATTTATCGCCTCCTAATATTGGACGCAATCGAAGATTACATGGTGCCCCAAATCTATTTATACTATCCCCTAATATAATTTCCTTCATTGGGGTAGCATTGGAGGGAGTTATACGGTATCGGA
>RXIL01000059.1 GCA_004212085.1 Candidatus Methanolliviera hydrocarbonicum | reverse complement strand
GCATTCAAAAATCTCCGATTTTTGAGTTTGCAAATCTTTGATTTGCAATCATTTGTTCTATATGGCGTTACCTATATATATTTAAAGGATTCGTTAATATAGGGTAAGCTCTGTGAAATGAGACGATTCGGTTTTTCGTGAAGAGAAACGATGGGGAGGGATTAAGATTAAAAGTGAGTTAGATGAGTTGAGGGAGAATATAAGAAATTCGGTGGAGAGATACTCCAGTAAGAAGGGATACCTCCTGAATCCCGATAAAGAGATATTTGAAAGTGTCATCGAAGGTCTGGCACAAAACAGATTGAAATACGGGAAGCGATACTGCCCTTGTAGGATTGTTACAGGCGATCCAGAAAAGGATAAAGCCAATATCTGCCCATGTGTCTACCATGAAGAGGAGATAGAGAGAGATGGGCATTGCCACTGTATGCTCTACTATGCTTAAAGAGACAGAATAATTGAAGGTGGAGAAGTTCGATTAAGATAGATGCAAAGTGAGTTCGGATATACTGGAGTTTTTAGAAATATTTTTGAGCCAGGATAAAAAAGAGAGTTGTAAAAAGTTTGTGGATAACAATATTGAAAATCTCAACATAACAGATTTTTCTTTGCACTCTATTGGTGTAATAAAAAATTTAAAATTTGTCTTTATAATAGTATAGTGCTGAAAATATCATGAAGAAATATAAAAAAGATTTTAGTAATAAGGATTTTGCTGATCGCTACATAAAAAAGCATAAAAAATTACTTGAAAAGCTTGGGTATGAATATGCAGAAAAGCTATCATCCATAGGATTTGAAAAGGGAAAAATTCTTGATTCTGGCTGCGGATTTGGGGGAATGGATATTGCATTGGCAAAAAGAATTCCCGGATGTGAGATAATCGGTATTGATCTGTCAGACACACTTTTAGACTATGCAAATTCCAGCGTATCAAATACCACTCTTAAAAACCGATTGAAATTTAAAAAAGGGGATGTGCAAAAAATTCCCTTTGAAGATAATACATTTGATGTGGTATTTAGCGTTAATATGGTTCATTGGGTTGATGATTCTATTGCTATGCTAAATGAGATGAAGCGAGTACTTAAACCCAATGGTTATCTTTTTATAAAAGACCTTAGGCGTTCTTGGCTTGGGATTTTTGAAAGTGAGATAAAGTCTGCTTTCAGTTTAAATGAAGCAAAGAAATTGATTAGGCAATCAGAGTTAAGAAGGGGAACCTTTTCAAAAAGTATCTTATGGTGGAATTTTGAGGGATGTTAAATGTTATCTAATTCATATTCATTGGTGTGCCCACTTCGCACAACAGAGCGTACAGCTAAGGATCTAAAAAAGCTTTTACGATAATCTCGTGAAAGAGCACGGGCGCCATCAGTGAGGTATTCTCCCCCCTCTATGTGATCTTTTTTGAATACCATAGGTCGCATCTAAAAGATCTGAAGAGTTAGAAGATAAAGATTTATTTAAGGAGAGGGTAAACTTGGAATTGAAACTGATGGAAGAAGAATCACCTGCTCCATAGAGGTCATTTCCAGATACGCTCGAACCGCTATATAGAATTTGCGGTTTTTTTAACTGAAAGATTTAAGGAAAAAATGACCAAAAAACCAGAACCATGGACAAAAGAGAAAATTAGGCAGTATGCTGAGACGATGGAGAAGAGATCAAAATGCACGGAAAAGTATTTGATTGGCAGTAATTGAAGATAAATTAAAGGTGCTAAAAAAATGATCTTCATCTGCATGAGTGGTGCGAGCGGCGCTATTTATGGCATAAAATTGTTGAAATTTCTGAGATCCCGCGATATTGAAACTGCATTGTGTATATCAGAGAATGCGAAGAAGATAATCGAGATAGAGACACCTTATTCGCTGGAGGAGGTGAAAAAACTTTCCAATTATTATTATGAAAACGACGATCTCTTATCACCCTTCTCTTCGGGGTCAAATCTCTTCGATGATGCCGTCATCGTTCCATCTTCCATGAAGACTATAGGAAGTATCGCAAATGGTATATATTCCAATTTAACAAATAGGGTCGCACATATATGTCTCAAAGAGGGGAGAAAGCTTCTTTTAGTTCCAAGAGAAACTCCTTTATCTCTTATAGATTTGAAAAATCTTTTGATAGTGAAAGAAGCAGGAGCGACCGTATTACCTGCCTCTCCCGGTTTTTACGGGCATCCAAAATCCATAGACGACCTCGTAAATTTTATCGTCGGGAAGATACTGGATCAATTGGGGATAGAAAATAATTTGCTGAAGAGGTGGAATAGTGAGAGATTTGTTGAATAAATTGAAGAGAGATAATAAACTGGTGGAAAACCATCAAAAGGTTGAACCAGAGCTGGAAGCGACCAAACTGGCCAACGATGATACGGTTTTATTTCATGATATAGATGGGCATAAAGTTGTCTTAAACCTGATAAACTCGAGGGATAGGTTAGCAGAGATACTCAGCGTAAAGAGAGAGGAATTCGTCCAAAAACTCTCCTGGCCACCCCTCTCTGAACATGATTCCGCACCTATACGGGTAAAGGAGATTTTAATGCCCGCTGATATAGCTATATCAGAAAAAATAAAGAATCTAACGGATCTTCCCATCTTAAAATATTTTCCAGAGGATGCGGGGCGATACATCACCGGCGGCGTTTTGATATGTGAATATGGTGGGATAAAAAATGCTTCCGTTCATAGAATGATGGTCTTAGATGAAGATAAATTGGCAATAAGACTTGTCCCACCGAGGCACGCCTATACAATCCATAGAATGGCAGAAAAGAACGGAGATGATCTTCCGGTGGCAGTCGTAATCGGCGCAAATCCCATTTTTTTGTACGCCTCTTGCACAAGAGTTCCTTTAGGAGAAGAATTTGAGTATGCTTCCTATCTAATGAAAAAACCATTGGAAGTATTTAAGCTCAAAAATGGAGCTAAAGTTCCTCCTGCGGAGATCATCATAGAGGGCTATATAAAGAAGGAAGAGAGGGCAAAGGAAGGCCCATTCGTGGATATAACGGGAAAATATGATAAGGTAAGAGAAGAACCCGTTTTAGAAGTTTCCAACATATACTCGAGGGAAGATCCAATCTATCAGGGGGTAATTCCCGCGGGGATAGAACATAAAATTCTCATGGGTGTCCCATACGAATCGATCATATATAACGCGTGTTCAAATGCGGCAGATGTAAAAAGTGTCCTCTTGACCGAGGGAGGCTGTTACTATTTTAATGCAATCGTCCAGATCAATAAACAGACTGAGGGCGATGCAAAGAACGTCATAATGGCCGCATTCTCTGCGCATACGAGTTTGAAGAACGTGATCGTCGTCGATGAAGACGTAAATATTTATGATCCCTTGGAGGTCGAGTACGCGATCACGATGTGGGTTAGATGGGACAGAGACCTCCTCATGATAGATCATGTGAGAGGTTCTTCTCTTGATCCTACCGTGGCGGAAGATGGGACCACTTCGAAGGTCGGAATCGACGCAACGAAATCCTTTCGAGATATTTAAACGCGTGCGGTCATGAGAAGAGGGATTTAGAGCTCAAATATGTATTTTATCTTTTTCTTCTCAAAGAAGCCACTATTATAGATCCAGTGATTACTCCAGCCGCAAATCCAATTATCATTGGGGATATCTTAAATCCCCCAATCCCCAAGAATTGGATTAGTAGGAGATATAATAAATATCATAAAACAAATTTTTATGAAGGGAAATACTTGGGTGATATTATGGAGAAAAAGATTGGAAGGGGCACACTAAGGCTGAAGATGGGAGATATTACAAAAGAAGAAGTGGATGCGATTGCGAATGCCGCAAATTCAAGTTTAATGGGTGGAGGAGGAGTAGACGGGGCAATTCATCGTGCAGGCGGAAGAAAGATACTGGAAGAATGCAAAGAGATCGTCAAGGAACTTTCAGGAAGGAGGCTTTCTCCGGGGGATGCGGTCATCACGACCGGGGGAAATTTGAGGGCGAAATACGTGATACATACGGTCGGCCCGATCTGGCATGGCGGCGATAGAAGAGAGGACGAGACGCTTGGGAATTGCTATACGAATAGCTTGGAGTTAGGTAAAAAGAAGGGGTTGAGTGAAATTTCTTTCCCGTCAATAAGCACGGGGGTATATGGCTACCCAGTTGAGTTAGCATCTCAGGTAGCGATAAAAGCTGTTGCAGATTTTTTAAGAGAGAATGAGATGCGAGTAAACTTCGTTCTCTTTGATGAAAGGACATTTAAGGCGTACAGAGAAGCGTTGGAGAAGATAGAATAAGTCCAGATAAGAGATGCTCCGGACGGGATTTGAACCCGTGTCGTGGGATTGAGAGCCCCGCATGATTGGCCTGGCTACACTACCGGAGCAGATCGTTCTGTTGTCCGCATTTGTGCCATCAATATTTAAAACTTTCTCTTGTATGGCACTTAGAAGCCAGTATGAAACAGAAGGTTAATATACAGACGTGCAGGAACGTGATAAGGTGGGCAATAGGAGATATGAAGAGATCGAAAAGGCGGCAAAAGTATTGGGGTTGCACGATACCGCCACGATGAATGAGATAAAGGAGAATTATAGGAAGTTAATGATAAGGTGGCACCCCGATATATGCAGGGAGAACCAAAAAAAATGTGAGGAGATGGTGCGAGAGATCGCCCATGCGTATAGAATTATTATCGATTATTGCAATAATTATGAGTATTCATTTAGGCGAGAAGATTTAAAGCGGGCGAGATCTTACAGAGAATACGAAGAGTGGTGGCACGAGAGATTCGGTGATGATCCGATATGGGGGGAGGGAAACAGAAGAAAAAATGCCGAAGGTTGAACCATTTGAATTATTTTATGACAGATATGAGAGATGGTTTGAGGAGAACAGATACGTTTATCTATCGGAGCTTTCAGCCATCAAATATTTTATCCCAAATGGTAGAGGCGTCGAAATAGGCGTCGGGAGCGGAAGGTTTGCGTCTCCGCTGAAGATCGATGTCGGCGTCGATCCGTCACAAAGGATGAGGGAACTTTCATCTAAAAAAGGAATAAAGGTTTATGAGGGGGTAGGGGAAAACATACCTTTTGAGGACGGTTCATTTGATTATGCCCTCATGGTGACAACGATATGTTTTTTAGACGATGTTCAAGCCTCTTTCAACGAAGTAAATCGTATCTTAAAGCCTAGAGGATATTTTATAATAGGATTCGTTGACAAAGAGAGCTCTTTGGGGAAAAAATATTCGCTAAAAAAAGAGAAGAGTGATTTCTATCGGATTGCCACTTTTTATTCAACTCAAGAAGTCATCGATCTGCTAGAAAAATCGGGTTTTATAAGTTACAAGACCGTTCAAACGATATTTGGAGATTTAGGTGATATATCCATCGTACAAGACTTTGAAGATGGACATGGAAAAGGCTCTTTTGTCGTGATAAAAGCATCAAAGAGAGCATTTAAATAGCAACAGATGAACTTATTCTTGGGTGATATNTATGGATTGGATGACTGCTATACCGATCATCTTTATCGTTCTGATCATTATANCNTCTTCGNTAAAGATTGTTAAAGAGTATGAGAGAGGCGTAATTTTCAGATTGGGTAGGTTACTCGGCGCAAANGGTCCCGGCATCTTTNNNATCATTCCATTTGTNGATAGGATGCAGGTGATAGATCTGAGAGTTAGGGCNATCGATATACCNAAACAGATGGTGATAACGAGGGATAATGTCACCGTGGATGTAGATGCTGTCCTCTATTTCAGGGTTCTCGATTCAACTTTGGCGGTAACTAAGGTGGAGAGATACGCCAGCGCGACGAGTCTGCTTGCCCAGACCACACTGAGAGATGTATTGGGAGCGGTAGAGCTCGATACATTGCTCACCGAGAGGGAAGCTCTCAACAAGAAGCTACAGGAGATACTGGATAGATCAACGGATCCATGGGGGATAAAAGTTACGGCGGTCACGATAAAAGGTGTCGAGCTTCCCGATACTATGCTTAGATCAATAGCAAGGCAGGCAGAGGCAGAGAGGGAGAAGAGATCGAGAATAATAATTGCAGACGGAGAATTACAGGCATCTAAGGCGATGTCCGACGCAGCAAAACTTTATGAGGAGAATCCCATGGCGATGAGGTTGAGGGAGCTTCAGACGTTATCTGACGTGTCAAAGGAGAAGAATCTCATCGTGGTTACCCCATCTTTAGGGGATACTGGAAGCACAGTTGCCTTAGCGACGGGGATAAGCGAGAGAATGAAAAGATGAGATGATTGGAAATTCCTCAAAAATCGAAGATTTTTGGGATACGCAAATCGAAGATTTGTGACTGCTTTGATTTGCAAATAGGCACAAATCTAAAGGATTTTTGAGCACCTAAAAATCGGA
>RXIL01000023.1 GCA_004212085.1 Candidatus Methanolliviera hydrocarbonicum | reverse complement strand
TCTCCAAAGATGAGCATCGTTGTGGGATTTATTCCGGCGGTTGCAAATCCAGAATTTCTTCCCCTCCCATATCTCAAACGAAAGCCCCCTTTTGCCATGGGGTGAGAAAAGACGGGTCTTCCAGCTATTATATCGTCCAAGAAAGTGCTTTTATTCTCAGTATCTTTTTCACCTGATCCCTTTCTAATTAATCTATCTATCCATTCCACCCATCCAAATTAAGTTTTTCCACATATTTTTTTATCTTTGGAGCCTTCAGAGATACCCCTTCTGAAATGACGAGAACCATTCCTCCCCGTATTCTATTATCTTTGATCCTTCCAATGTCCCGGTTTGAGGAGACCTCCTCCTCTTCCGTTGGCTCTCCATCAATACAGACGGGGCAGTTTCGGATGATCGTCTCAACATCTTCGGGAGAAGGTGTGTGTTGAAGGTGTGCAATCCTTTTGTAAAGCGATATCTCCTCCAAACATCGCTTTATCTCCTCTTCTCTCGGTATGTATCTGTTTATGCCCACCTTTCTCCTTATATAATCAGCTACCAGGACGGATAGCGCCTGAGCAGATCCACCAGCGCTCCTTATAGGTCCAGCATAATAGATACGCAGATAATTGGTACCGTCATCGTTCCTCTCAATCTTTATACCAGAAATTCCATCTATCGGCGCGGCGACGACCCCCTCCGTCAGTATGGCAACGGCAGTTCTAACCGCTATCTCTATCCCTCCTTCTGAATGGAATTCTTCCGATAGTTCTTCGCCGATCTTGAATGCTACCTCTTCTCTGGACATCTTCTCTCCGAGTGTTCTTATTCTCTCCGAGAGTCCTGCCAGCCCAATTAAAGATTCTACCCGATCTGCCAAATCCTTTGCCACATCTATCTCTACACCATAAGACGGATCGTAACCTCTCCCTCTCGCCTTTTTCGCTATTCTAACCGCTTCATCAAGCTCATCTCCCAGAGATGAGAAATAATCCTCTGAGTTCATCACCCTCCAAAATCTAAGATTTTGATCCCCATACTTCCAAGGTCGATCACGGGAAATTTTGCCACGTCTGGCTCGATGTTCCTCTCTCTCTGAAAAGACGTTTGCTCCTGCCAACCGGCGGAATTAACGATTAGAGTACCACTGTATCTTCCAATGCCAAGTGTGTGAACATGGCCACAGTGAAATATATCCGGAACATCCCCCATGAGAAGAAGATCTCTCTCCCCGGGAGACATCGCGACCCTGCCGCCATATATTGGAGATAGATGCCTCCTCTTTAAGAGGTGTGTCATCGCCGAGACGGGATCATTGTAGCTCGATCCAGGGATATTCTGTATGATGTCATCCAGAGATCTTCCGTGATATGACAATACATTCACACCGTTCATCTCTATATAACAGGGATTTCCGACGAATTTGAATCTTTCGGGGAAAAAATCTCTTATCTTCTCCGGAAAAGGAGGCTGAGGCTCAGCCTGCCTAACCGCATCATGATTTCCAGGCGATATTACGACTTTAATGTCCGATGGTATATCTTCCATCAAATTCGCCGCCTCTCTGTATTGATCAAAGATATTTTTTATGAAAAGCTCTCTCTCTTGGTTCGGATATATCCCTATCCCCTCCACTACATCTCCCGCCACGATTATGCAATCTAAATCTCCCGCGACCTCTTCATCCCTCTGCAGGAATTTTACAAATCTCTTCCAACTATCCTCTTTGAACGTCACACTGCCGACGTGAAGGTCTGACGTCAATCCTATCTTTCCGTGTGATCTCAATCTCTCTCTATTAACGGGAAGATCCGGTCTGAATATTGTATCTGCGATCAAAATGTTTCTCCGACCTCCCTTGATAGAACCTTTTACACCTATCACCTCATCTAATAGCAGATCCTCTTTTATGACGTCAGAACCTTTTGGCAGGAGAACGCTCATCAAATCTGTCTCATCCTCCATCTCCACAATTTTGTGCCCGTTCCTCGTCTTTTGGATATTTGAGACCATCCCCACAACAAATATATCTGATCCGCCACCCCTCTTCTTCACATTTTTTATCGCACTTGCCGGCAATCTTCTCTTAAGGATCTTTCCCAGACGTCTGTATCTATCGATGAACATATCCGTAAATTCTTCGTATTCTCCCTTGCACACGTTAGTATCATATCTAATCCTTAAATCGGTCTTATTTTCTGATTTATGCGGAAAACAGACATCATTAATGTGATCTGGTGTTATAACGACATCAGAATCTTTAAGACATTTACCAGCCCTCTTTATCACTTGATATATCTCTCTCTTATCTGAAAAATTTTTTATGATATTTACGGCGTCTCTATCGATCAGAAAACCATTTTTCATCGCGAGCCCGACGATCTCTTCGTCGTTCATCAAAAGATATATATTTAGAAACTGTATAAAAAGTATTTGTTCTAATGAAAAATACCAAGGAGAAGATGGAAAAAGAGGACGGTTTTTGGGTGAATTTGGCAAGAGACGCCATCGTAGTTATAGTCTTGCTCGGGATGATCTGTGGAACTTTTTATCTTACAACTGGCCTTATAAGCCCGATGGTTGCAGTAGAGGGGCACAGTATGGAACCCCATATCCATCAGGGTGACCTCGTCTTCATCGTATCTCCAGATAAATATGGCAATCCAACGACTTATCTTGAGGGGGAAGAGAAAAATTATGTGATGTTTGGGGATTACGGAGACGTCATCGTCTATATACCAGATGGAAACAAAAAAAGATCTCCCGTCATACATCGTGCCATGATCTTTTTGGATAAAGGGGAACGCGTAGATATTGGAATAAATGGTATCGAATATATGACCAACAAGATGCCTCATGAAGGATATCTAACGAAAGGAGATAATGAAGAGACTAACCGATCCTTAGATCAGCCGCTTCTCTCCTCCCCGGTAAAGAACGAGTGGATAACTGGTGTGGCAAGATTTAAAATTCCTTACGTGGGATATTTAAGTATCATACCTCGTCGGCTGGCATACAAAAACTATAAATATAAAATTTCCTTTGTTGAATAATCGGGCGTTATGCAAAGAGTAAAAGCATCTGCGCTGGTAGTGTAGTGGTTATCACTGGAGCTTGCCAAGTTCCAGACCCGGGTTCAATTCCCGGTCAGCGCATAATATAGGGAATTTGTATCAGGAAAGGTTAAATCCTTTCCGCTTTTGCTACAATCATCATACGCGCCGAAGGATAAAAAGTAGGCAAAGACACGGATCATGTTGAAATAAGCGGGGGTTGCCGAGCGGAAAAGGCGCCAGATTCAGGGTCTGGTTCCGGAGGGATCCGTGGGTTCAAATCCCACCTCCCGCACATCTGAATCAACAAAAAGAGGCTTGCAGAGACGGAATTAAAGGAGCACGAAGAAGAGTTAAATCGGCTGAGCGCAATGGTTGAGAACTCAGGTGTGCCCACCGCCCTCACGGGTCCTACAGTAATATGGGAGTACACAAATCCGGAATTTGAGAAGTTCTTTGGGTTTAAAAGAGAGGATGTTCTTGGAAAGAATACCCTTGAACTACCCCTACCTTCACAATGATAGAGGAAGCGAGGAAGATAATCGAAGAAAAAAGAGGCATTACAGTATCTATCAGATTTAGAAAAACTCATCACCGCCATATCGGCGAGATTCATCAACCTCCCGCTGGACAAGATCGACGGCAGGGGATACCCGTTGATGCATTCCCATGGATAGGGGAGAAATTAGATCGGATAGAGGCTGTCCATCTTCTTCATATCGACGACCTTCCCCCACAACCTTAGATCTCCACTCGTCACAGCAGGTGGCTTTACAGGCATGCGCAAGAAGGATATCAAGAGTGAGGAAGAGGAAGATATCAATAAGGATAAGAGAGAAGATATCGAGACCGATCTTAGGATGATAGGAGAAGCCGTCGAGAAGATGGATCATCTCTGGAGAAATACGCTCAAACTTTCGAGGATCGGTAGGATCGTAAACCCACCGGAAGATGTCTCCTTTAAAGAGATCGTTAAAGATGCTTTAGATCAGATCTCTGGAGAGATAGGCTCTAATGAGAAGGATATCGAGATCTTTTTAGAGGATTCTATATCGAAAAAAGAGAAGATCGTTCATGTTGATAGAGAGAGGGCCGTTGAGGTTCTTACAAACTTCATCGGAAACGCAATCAGGTACATGGGTGATCAACCAAAGCCCAAGATGGAGATAGGTTATCAGAAGGACGCCTTCTTCGTTCGTGACAATAGAATAGGCATTTCACCGGATCAGCAGGAGAAGGTCTTTCAATTATTCTACAAGATAGATAAGAAGAGTGAGAGGAGTGGTGCCGGACTTGCAATCGTGAAACGAATAATCGAAGTGCATGGAGGACAAATCTGGATAGAATCTGAAGGCAACGGTAAGGGATCTACCTTCTACTTCACACTGCCGGTTGTGAGCAAATCGTGGAGGTGATGATTCTCGAACGTGCGGAAGAGAACGAGATTTTTGAGGCAGTCGAGAATGTGGTTCATAGGGCATCGGTAGCTCTGAGTTCACTACCCTAAATATCTCTTGCATATCTAATAAAGTTGCCACAATACCACATCGCGGTATATTTTTAATACTTCCTCAACTGTTATATCATACTCTTCTGCAACCTGTTTTGCTATACCCTCTTCCCTTTTTACGATCTCTCTCGCTAGTTCCACCGTTTCCCCTTTCGATAGTGTTGATACATCGGGTAAGGTCATGTGATACTCATAAAGTAGACTACTACATCTATCATATATCTCAAATTCTCTTTCTGTCGGTCTTTCGATATTTGGATCGGTTACCTTCTTCTTTATATCATAAACAAATTTGTGTTTTGAGTAATCACCCGCTCTAATCTCCGTATCTTTGCTCCATTCGCCATATGGAAGATACCCAACTTTCGCGATAGTATAAGATTTATCTATATCTTCTTCTCGATCGTGCATGAATATAACAAGCCCATTAAATTTCATATATTTCTTCGCTTTATTTACAACATCTTCCGCTACGAGTTTTACTTCTTTCTCTGAGATACCTGGTTTTACTACAATGCTATAGCTTAGCCGAGTCGCATGTGGTACGCTAATATCCGTCTTACCGTCTATCTTATACTCAGGTATCTCCTCTTTAATAGTACCCTCCTGGTTTAACAGATTAACTGCTACCAAAGCCATTAACACAAATGCTATGATTCCAAGAATTGTCATCGCACCTCTTTTCATCTTATCTCCCTTTTTAGGTTCTATCAAACGATATATATCTATATAAGTATTTTTCGTCCAAGTATCAAAATATATGACTGATACAATAAAAATGGAGCATGCCCTAACTGTGACTCCTGCCAGATTCAGGGTCTGGTTCCGGAGGGATCTGTGGGTTTAAATCCCACCTCCCTCATTGCAAAGCTTCAATATCCTGATTGTTAGATATGCTGCGTTCTCTCCGTTATCTATCCCGACAACGGCCACCGGTACCCTTTTTGGCATCTGAACCATCGAGAGCAACGCATCAAGCCCGAGCAGTTTGCCTTCCACCGGAACACCTATCACGGGTTTGTCCGTTTTAGAGGCGACCACCCCCGGAAGCGCGGCAGATAAACCTGCAATCGCTATGAAAATCTTTGCTTTTGAATTTTTGACGTATTCGTCCAGTATCTCCGGATCTCTGTGTGCCGAGATAATTTTCACCTCGTATCCTATCCCGTGTTCTTCTAATACACCTGTAACCTTCTTTGCTATCTTATCGTCCGATTTAGAGCCCATTATTATTGAGACATCCATAAAAATCTCTTTAACCTTCTTCTCCCATTTAATCTTTTGTGAAGTCAGATAATTTTTAACTCCACTGGGAAAGGTGCAGTCCAATTTTGCGTGCAGACAATCCACCTCTGTTTTTAATAATATCGCTTACTACAATTTTGTTCTCTTTATATCTCTTTCAGCGCCTTCTTCACTGCCCCCAAGCTTGCCTCTACTTCAATCGGTCTATCGCATACATCCACAACCTCCTCCGGATCCTTCATCAGATTTCCCGTAGTGATGCAGACGATTCTCTCATCTCTATCTATCTCACCTTTCTCAACCAACTTCTTCAATCCAGCCAAAGACGTGGCAGATGCGGGCTCAACGCCGATACCCTCTAGCCGCGCCAGATCCTTTTGAGATCTAATTATCTCATCATCCGTTACGGTCTCTGCCATTCCGCCAGATTCATAGATCGCCGCGAGCGCCTTTACGGCATTTACGGGATCTCCGATCCTGATCGCCGTGGCGATCGTCTCAGGGTTTTTTTCTGGTACTATATCTCTTTCTCTCCCTCTAAACGCCCTCACGATGGGGGCAGATCCATCTGCCTGGATACCTGTCATCTTCGGTATCTCATCGATCCAATCGAGTTCTTTT
>RXIL01000124.1 GCA_004212085.1 Candidatus Methanolliviera hydrocarbonicum | reverse complement strand
AAAGGCGGAGAAAACCGATGAGGAGAAAGAGCTCTTGACACCTGATCAGATAATGGCGAAGTATGGGTTAGAGAAGGAGGAGGTTGAGAGGGGGG
Organism: Candidatus Methanolliviera hydrocarbonicum; assembly: GCA_004212085.1. Taxonomy (GTDB): domain Archaea; phylum Halobacteriota; class Methanoliparia; order Methanoliparales; family Methanoliparaceae; genus Methanolliviera; species Methanolliviera hydrocarbonicum. The sequence continues at coordinate 6,339 of RXIL01000124.1, read as the reverse complement.
AATCACTGACACCTGATCAGATAATGGAGAAGTATGGTTTAAAGAAGGAGGAGGTTGAGAAGGGGGAATCACTGACACCTGATCAGATAATGGAGAAGTATGGTTTAAAGAAGGAGAAAGAGGAGAAAGAGGAGCTTACGCCTGATCAGATACTGGAGAAGTATGGTTTAAAGGAGAAGAAAGGAGAGAAAGAGGAGCTTACGCCTGATCAGATACTGGAGAAGTATGGTTTAAAGGAGAAGAAGGCTGAAACGAAGGAGAGAGAGGTCTTGACACCTGATCAGATACTGGAGAAGTATGGTTTAAAGGAGAAGAGATGAGGGAAAATGAATTTTATTTTGTCCAATTAGCGAAGGTCTTAGTAAATATCTTTGTTTTTTTAAGATCTTTTGTGGGGGAAGAACTCTTTAAGTCTTTTTCACAAACCATACTTGCTTCAACCTCAAACGGCGTAGTGTAGATATTCTCTCCTTTATTAACATATGCCAGAATATTTTTATATACCCCGTTTCGCGTTCTCAAATGTAGCAAACTCCATCTGAACTTGAAATTTTCATGTAACTTTACAACAAGTCTTATTTTGGGAGTGCTCGTTTGATCTTGGGTTTCCGTTGTAGGTAGATGGGCAACCAGTGGCAAACAAAAGCCTATTATTATGGCCAAAGGTAATATAATCTTCTTATCTGCGTTTGCAAGGAATCTCCATGCCGACTTTTCCCATAAAGTGGTAGTCGACAGTTTTAAATATTGAAAAATAATAATTAATAAATAGAGACATGGCAAAAGAAAAAGAAGTAGAGAGGGCTCGTGGCCATCCTAAAGGTATAACGGGGAAAGATAAGAGATCTCGAGGGATATCGCGGATAAAGAGAGGGATATCTCAAAAGAGGGTTCCCCTGCTGATAATCGCTCTGCTTTTGTTGGTTGCCCTTGGAAGTGCCTCTACTATTTATGGCGGGGAATACGCAATCTTTCGTATCCCCTCTCCAGCAGATGAAGAGGGGGCTTTAACGGTTGAGGATTTGGCCGATAGTTATAGTGATCTGGAAGGGAGATACAACAATTTAGCTGAGAGATACAATGCCCTGGAGAGCCAAGTTTTGGCCGGTGGAAAAGGAGCTTTCCCCGGCGAGGTCGAAGAATTAAGCGGAGAATTAGATGATCTAACCAAAAAATACAGCAGTTTGAGCGGGAAGTATAGTAGTTTAGCTAAAAAATACGATGACCTGGAAATGCAGGTTTCAGTCGGTAGAGAAGGAGGCGGAGAAGTAACTTCGGTAGTCAAAGGTGAGACTGTTGAGAAGAAAGAGCTCTTGACACCTGATCAGATAATGGCGAAGTATGGGTTAAAGGCGGAGAAAACCGATGAGGAGAAAGAGCTCTTGACACCTGATCAGATAATGGCGAAGTATGGGTTAGAGAAGGAGGAGGTTGAGAGGGGGGAACCACTGACACCTGATCAGATAATGGCGAAGTATGGGTTAGAGAAGGAGGAGGTTGAGAAGGGGGAAGAGCTTACACCCGATCAGATAATAGAGAAATATGGGTTAAAGAAGGAGGAGGTTGAGAGGGGGGAACCACTGACACCTGATCAGATGATGGAGAAGTATGGTTTAAAGAAGGAGAAAGAAGAGAAAGAAGTAGGAGAGAAGGAGACGCTTACACCTGATCAGATAAAGGAGAAGTATGGCTTAAAAGCACACATATAATTTATCGGTCATTTCGATCTTATCTTTAAATATTTCACCTCTCCTACTCTCGTACGTAAGCAAAAGCATCTTGTGAGGCAACTTTTTGTTGATGGAAGTTTTCTGTACTAAAAGATCGTAATACAAGGTAACCCCATAAATCAAAAAAAAATGAGAAAGGGCGAGGAGAATTCCTCTCCTCCCGGCGTGTTGCGAGGAGATGCGCCGAGTCTTCATTTTTGCGTCAGTACTGCCAGAAATGCCGCAAAGCCACCTGAAAAATCAGCAACACCACGCATAATACTGGCGACTGCAGATAAGATCCAACCGAATACGGTTAGAATCAGCGTATCTAGTGTGGTTCCGATACTCCACCCTATGCCCGTTCCGACACAGATCGGAGTACCACAGCACAAAATATGACAACAACAAGGGGTACACGGTAGTGGTAGTAGACCTATTATCGCACTCCAGATGCAACCTATCATTGTACCCATCACCCCATACGCATCCTCATCTTCCAGCATTTTCCTAATCTCCCTTTTATTCCGGAATTTTATGATATGATTACCCTCCCGGCACAAACTAAGATTTAAATCATCACCCCCTTTACATATTACATACATATTTCTTGTTCTCTTCTGCCAACGATTTAATGGCCGATCTAAACTGCTGGCGCAGGAGCCATCCAGAGCATTATCAAAACGATGATGGCTATCACAAAGACGAGTATAAGTGGAAAAGACCAGAATTTAATGCTTGCCACCCATCCCATCTCTTCTTCTGCCATTTTTTTTCACCTCCATCGATTTATGTAAAAAGTGCAACTGTCACCAGTCCTATAATCAATACAACGATCAACGTCATTATAAGCCCCGATAACCAAAACTTTACGATCTCTCCCCGAGACATCGTTCCCATTTCCATACCGCCTCCATCAAGGTGGTATTACTACTAGCTCCACAAGCAATATAAAGACAACAATCAACGTCATTATAAGCCCGGATAGCCAAAACTTTATTATCTCTCCCCAAGACATCGCTCCCATTTCTATACCCCCATATTTCTCATCTCTTTACAACGATTTAGATTGGACCCAAAGTATACCCCAATTTTACGGTCGCATCAAATTATCCATGCAGCAAAAGATGCGAAAACCTCTCTAGAGGAGTAACGTCGATAAACCCTTCAGGCAGGACAGTTAATGCAATGATGCACACCATTACGACGACGATAATTGGAATGGCCCAAAACTTTAAGCCATCCATCCATCCTATCTCTTCTTCTACCATTTTTCACCTCCATCGATTATGTAAAAAGTGCAACTGTCACCAGCCCTATGATCGACACGACGATCAACGTCATTATAAGTCCCGACAGCCAAAACTTTACGGTTTCTCCCCAAGACATCGTTCCCATTTCTATACCTCCATCTTTTTCATCTCTTTACAGCAATTTAGAATCTTAACTCTACTTTCCCATCTCCTCAAATGTCAGAACAATCAAGCTACGGATGGAGTACAGGTTAGGATTATCTAAACTGACTGGTAGATACAACAGCCTGCCCAATATCGGTAGAATAGCGATGCCCACTATTATCAGTATCGGAATTAGCCCCGATAGCCAAAACTTCGCAATTTCTCCCCACTTCATAGGTTTCATTTTTATCCTCCTATGTTTTATTTTTTTTTCTCTTCTACAGACGATTAAAGTAGAAGCAACAGTAAGACGATGAACGCTATCACAAAGACGACGATCAGCGGAAACGACCAGAACCTAATACTCTCCGTCCATCCTATTTCATCTTTTGCCATTTATTTCACCTCCAACATTAAATCTATACCTCCTAGGGCTGCGAACTCTATCCCCAATATAACCACGACGATCAACGTCACTATGAGTCCCGACAGCCAAAACTTTATGGTCTCTCCCCAAGACATCGCTCTCATTCTTCACTCCTCCTGACAGGTGGTGCAACGGGCTTTTCTCTCGCAGGTTCCGAAGTTATAGGATATTTCTTCAGTCTCAGTCTCGTTATGTACGCCGACGATGGCATGATGATCGAATCTGCCTTCACCTTGAGTGGGACCTCTTTCACACCGAGTATTTCCGCCAAGTCCGGTGGAAGTATCACCGTCAGTTGCGTTATATGTGCATTATCCATTTGCACCGTCGCGGGCGAATAGACCACGTCGAATACGTTGTCCAAAGATTGATTGAGAGCGTCCAAGTCCAATTCTCCTGTTAACTCTGCTAAAAACTTCGGGTTATCCCCCAAGAGCGTGTCTGTCGATACAGCCAGCGGTTTTGTATCCAATTCTCCTACCAGGTTAGATAGAAACTCCGGGTTATCCGCAAGTAGTGTGTTCACCGATACGGCCAACGGTTCCGTATCCATTTCTCCTACCAGATTAGATAGAAATGCCGGATTATCCTTCAAGAGCGTGTTCGTCGCCGCTGCCAACGGTTCCGTATCCATTTCTCCTACCAAGTTAGACAGTAATGCAGGATTATCCTCCAAGAGTGTGTTCGTTATCGCCGCGACAGGTCCCATATCCAGATCTCCAACCAGCTCGGATGTAAACGTTCCGAGTGCCGCTGCATCTTTCTCCAAAATCGTGTTTGACACCGTAGAGAGTGTTCTTACATCTATCCACCCAACCAAGTCAGATATGAACTTTGCCACTGCAGAGACGTCCATCTTTTCCAACGTCGTGTTCGTCGATCTCGCGATAGATTTGGCATCCAGCGTGGGTATTATCTTGGATACCGTATCCGCCATCATCTCCGGATCCAAACTCACCAATTGATTTACCAAGTTTCCGATGAGTTCGGGCGGCGCCATCTTCATGCCGATCTTAACCAGATTCGTCACCAATCGTTCTGTTATTCCACCACCGTTTGTATTCTGGTTCTGTGCCCCCACCGAATTTATGACCATTGGAGCTGCAGCACTCACCAATAAAAGGCCCAACACCAAAACAACCAACGTTTTTTTGACACCCATATTTTATTCCTCCTTTGCTAAGTGCTTTATTAAAGTTAACAGTTAATAAAGGCTTCGATTTGATTTAACTATAAGATAAAACGGTGGAAAAGATGGATAGAAGATTGGAGAAATAGCAGGCATACATAGGGATAAAAAATATAAAAAGGGGGATTTCTAAATAAAAATTAAAAAAATAAAAAATTTAAAAACTAAAAAGGATTATTTCAAGCCCAACAAAGCTTAATACATTCCTCCCATTCCGCCTGGAGGCATTCCTCCCATTCCGCCTGGAGGCATTCCGCCTTCTCCTCCTCCCTTTGACGCTATAATGTCATCTATCCTTAATATCATATTGGCGACCTCAGCCGCGGCGCTTATTGCCTGGGTCTTAACCCTCAGTGGCTCTATCACACCTTCTTCGAGCATATCTTNCGCCTTTCCGGTATAGATGTCGAGTCCGTAGCTCTTGTTCCCTTTTTCATGTGCCGATCTTATCTCCACGAGTGCGTCAATTGGATCTATGCCGGCATTTTCCGCCAACGTTCTCGGTGTTACCTCGAGTGCCTTTGCAAACGATTCTATCGCTAACTGTTCTCTTCCTCCAACGGTTGAAGCGTATTCCCTCAATCTCAACGAGAGTTCCGTCTCCGGTGCACCCCCTCCGGGCAAGAATTTCCCGTCCTCCACGGCTGCCGCCACAACATGTAACGCATCATTCGCGCCCCGCTCAAGCTCATCTACCACGTGTTCAGTTGCGCCCCTCAGAAGAATCGAGACTGATTTCGGGTTCTTACATTTCTCGACGAATAACATCTTATCGTCGCCAATCTTCCTCTCCTCAACTAACCCCGCCTCGCCGAGATCCTCTTCCATCATTCCCTCTGCATTTGTAATTATCTTGGCGCCGGTGGCTCTTGAGAGCTTCTCCATATCGCTCTTCTTCACCCGTCTCACGGCAACGACTCCTTCCTTCGCCAGATAGTGCTGGGCAAGGTCATCAATACCCTTCTGACAGAAGAGGACGTTGACACCTGTTGAGGTTATATTATTCACCATATCCTTAAGCATCTTATCTTCTTCGTCCAAGAACGCCTGCATCTGTTCCGGGGTGGTTATCTGTATCTTCGCATCTATCTCGGTCTTCTCGATCTCAAATGCAGAATCGATGAGCGCTATCTTTGCATCATTTACTCTCTTTGGCATACCGGGATGTACGACCTCTTTGTCGATGAGCATACCGTTCACGAGTACGCTGTCTTCTATGCCCTTCCCATGCTTTTTTTCTATACTCACGTTGTCTAGATCTACCTCACCACCCTCTTCGATATCCTTTACCGCGCCCACGCACAGACCGGCAACTAATTTAGATGCCATCCCTGCGCCTTTTCCGGTTAGCGAAGTCATCGCAATTTTTTTGAGCAGTTCTTCGTCTTCCGCGGAGATATCTTTTGCCAGCCCGTTTAGGATCTCATAACTCTTCTCCGATGCCATCTTGTAACCTTTTGCGATGACGGTCGGATGTATCTCCTGCTCTATAAGTTCTTCAGCACCCTTCAGAAGATCTCCTGCAAAGATGACAGCGGTCGTCGTGCCGTCTCCAACCTCGTCGTCCTGGGTCTTTGCGACCTCGACCATCATCTTCGCCGCGGGATGTTCTATATC
>RXIL01000077.1 GCA_004212085.1 Candidatus Methanolliviera hydrocarbonicum | reverse complement strand
TCATCTTTGCAGGAGAGCTTCTGAAGGGTGCTGAAGAACTTATAGAGCAGGAGATACATCCGACCGTCATCGCAAAAGGTTACAAGATGGCATCGGAGAAGGGTAGGGAAATTTTGAAAGATTTGGCTAAAGACATCTCCGTTGATGACAGAGAATTGCTGAAGAAGATAGCGATGACCGCGATGGCGGGAAGGGGCGCAGAAGATAAAGGAAAGATGGCAGGATTATGCGTCGATGCAACCATATCAATAGCGGAGGAATCCGACGGCGGATTACGTTGCGATACGGATAAGATAAGTGTGATCAAAAAGGTCGGCGGTAAGGTGGACGATTCAGAACTCATAGAAGGGATGATCATAGATAAAGAGAGAGTTCATTCCAGAATGCCAAAAAAGATAGAGAACGCAAAGATAGCCCTTTTAAATGATGCAATGGAGGTTGAAAAGACCGAATTTAGTGCAGAAATACAGATAAAATCTCCAGAACAGATGCAGGCGTTCTTGGACGAAGAAGATAAGATGCTTAAGGATATGGTGAATAAGATAACTTCAGCCGGGGTCAATGTCCTCTTCTGTCAGAAGGGTATTGATGATCTTGCCCAGCACTATCTGGCAAAGGAAGGGGTCCTTGCCGTGAGAAGGGTGAAGAAGAGCGATATGGAGAAGCTCTCAAAAGCCACCGGCGCCAAAACGGTCACAAAGATAAAAGACATGAGTGAAAAGGATCTCGGAGATGCGGGGTTGGTCGAGGAGAGAAAAGTTTCTGGGGACAATCTCATATTTGTCGAGAAATGTAAGAACCCAAAGTCTGTCTCGATTCTTTTGAGGGGCGGAACCGATCACGTGGTAGATGAGCTCGAGAGGGGAGTACATGATAGTTTGAGAGTCGTCGGTACCGTACTGGAGGACGGAAAATTCTTGCCNGGNGGGGGTGCACCGGAGACGGAACTCTCGTTGAGATTGAGGGAATACGCTTCAACCGTTGGTGGAAGAGAACAGTTAGCGATAGAATCGTTTGCAAAGGCACTCGAGATAACACCAAGAACGTTGGCGGAAAATACAGGCCTGGATCCAATCGACGTACTCGTAGAGATGAGATCAGCACATGAAAAAGGGAACAAGACCTACGGACTCGACGTCTATACCGGAAAGGCGAAAGATATGCTCAAAGAAGGTGTCATAGAGCCGATGAGGGTTAAAACTCAGGCGATAAGCGCCGCTTCCGAGGTCGCCAATATGATACTTTGCATAGACGATGTCATAGCGTCAAAAGGAGGAGGACCCGGTGCGGGCGGAATGGGCGGAATGCCACCAGGCGGAATGGGCGGAATGGGCGGAATGGGCGGAATGGGAGAAGAGGAGTAAACTTAAACTCCCCTCCTAAAATTTTTATTTTATGTAAAAAAAAGGATATCAAAGATGGATAAAAAGTGGACAANGGCTGATCTGCTGGTGGAGTTGAGTAAGATATTCAGGAAGATAATGACCTCAACAGATACAGGAAAGACAAATGTATATGGTCTTTCGATGGACGTTACGTCTGACGGGGTCGAGATAAGGTTCAGTGATCTTGGAGAAAACATTGGATTTGAGAGAGAACCACTCTTAGAGGTCTTTGAGAGCAAAGATCGTGTTTCAGTTGTGGCGGAGATATCCGGGCTTGAGAAGAAAGATCTAAAGATTAAACCGACCGAAAGTAGTATAAGGATAGAGACTAAAGATGGAAGATTATCAGAGACCATAGATCTGCCATGTGAGATAGATCCCAACGGGGGAAACGTTACCCTCCTAAATGGGGTATTGGAGATCACGCTCAAAAAACTTGAGTGAAGAGAAGATATAGAGATAAATTACTCAAAACTTCTCCCCATCACCTTTACTAACTCATCTATTCCTGCGTCGGTCTTTATCCCGGTTCCAGAAAAATGGGTTCTCGTTGCCCCATATCCATCCTCTTTTAGCTCTTTTATGACTACTTCTATCGGCCTTAACTTAACCTTATGAACTTTTGAAATTATGTGATAATCGTAGTAGCATGGGATTGCCATCTCATCCTTACATCTCTCCAAGATCTTTCTTGCCTCTCTCTTCTTGCCTAAATTTCTTAACTCAAGCTCTTGCAACGCGTCTTCTATGACGTCTCTGTCGTGCAGTCTTCCCAACCATAAAGGGCCAATAGAGATCGTTTTATCTCCACAACGAGGACAAATTTTCCCCACTCGAGCATCGACCCCATAAAAATATTCCCTAAAAAGGCAATTTTTACAGTATGAGATGAAACCGATCTCCTGCATCATCTTGTTCGTCTCTCTCTTCCCCCTCTTGATAGATAAATATGTTCTAAAATAATGTCGGGTAGCATGCGAGAGCAGTGGCTCGATGAATTTATCATAAGGAGAAGAAGACCTTGCAATCTTTCCAAGAAGTGTTCTCATTCCGATCTCTGGATAAAAATCTGTTTTATAGGTGCGTGCAGAATATTTTCTTAATCCAGATGCCGGATGTGCCCCAGAAAGAGGAGCGGTATCGGTCGCAGTTACGCAGAGAATCTTTCTCGCCGAATAACATGCGGCATCCAAAAAAACAGCGGGAGACCCGAATGGATCTATATCGACCACATCAAATTTACTTTCGGAGAGGAGGACCTTAGCATTCTCATTCTTGATCTCGACGTTCAAACCATTTAGTTCGGCGTTCTTCCTAATCGTTCTGTATGCCAACTCGTTCCAATCGTTTAACGTCGTCTCTAAACCGAGTTCATTGGCGACCCTTATACCTCTTGCCCCCGAACCAGCTAAGGCGTCCAAGAATACGAATTTCTCCTCTGTGACGGCATTTAAAACCGCGATAGAGATATCTCTAGCAAGCTCCATCTCAGGGTTATAAAAGACAGAGCTTGAAGATCTTTTCACCGCCGTATTCTCAGGGATCCATATCTTAGTATCCCCCTCTAAAACGATTTTGCCGCCCGCTGATCTCATCTACCGATGATACATATCTAATAAAAAATAATATATTATTGATTTATTTCTTCGTTAATTTACCCATCGCACTGAAGAGAGGCATCAACGCGGCACCCCTCATCATCGCGCCCTTTATCTTTATCTTTCCGGTGGTGAACGCCTTCATCGCGGCAGACATGTTACCGGTCATCGCTACATCAATCATCTCGAGCTGAGACGCCGATGGGAGCAAGAGTGTCAGATCCGTACCTTCCAACCCCTCCTCCAACGCCATATTTCCGCCATCAAATTTGGCTTTGAATCCCCAGCCCATCTCGACCAGATTCATACCCAGCGTAACTTTGGCGCTCTTTACCTTGTTGAAGACGTCGTCCACATCTTTATTTGCCCTTCTCACCGCGGGAAGGCCCTCGTTTATGACAGGGAATAACCCTATCACGAGATCTTTGAACTCCTTCCCATATTCTGTCCACTTCTCAGCATCGATTCCCTTAACCATTTCATCCATAGATTCTATCAAGTCCGGAAACTTATCCGCGATCTCCGGGACTTCACTCACAAATTTCTCTATGCCATATTTTTTTACCTTGTCCAATATCACAGGCACAGAATCCATTATCGGTGGAGTGGTATCCTTCGGATCGAGCACGCCCATACCCTCTCCCACTTTTGGTATCCCTTTCAGCAGGAGATCTGGTGATTCTTTAAGGACCTTTATATAGTCAGATACCTCTGCCTCTTTTATCGCATCCAACAACTCTACCCAAACATCCTTTAGCCCTGCACCGCTCGTTCCAATAGCTTTCTCCGCCACTTCTTTTATCTTTTCAGCCATTTTTTACCTCTATATTTCATTTTATCAAAATATGAGTTATCATTGTCACTTCTAATATAAATAACTTTTTTTAGGAATTTTTCAAATTTTTTACTACATCGCCTTCCTATCGTTTAAAAAGAAGAGGAAAGATTAAGGAAAAAATTAATATGGAGTTATCTAAACCACTAAATCTCTACGTGTGAATATGTTTAGAAAAATGATTCTCCCAGACAAGACCAGGATGGGAGATGGAAACATCGTCTGTAAGGGAGATATCCTGATAGGTAACTATTCTGAAATCGGATACGGTCTGATCGGAGAGAACGTATTCGTAGGTGAGAGAACCGATATCGAAGGTGAGATAGAAGCGAGGAAAGATCTCAGAGTGGGTGCTTTTTCCACCGTGAACGGAGACGTATATGTTGAGGGAGACGTCTATCTCGCGGAGAGAGTTAAGATATGCGGAAAACTTATTCTACTTGGGAATTTGGACATCGGCGATGATGTGAAGATAGATGGTGGGTTTGAGTCGAAGGGGTGGATCGTCATAAGAAATCCTCCCCCCATTGTCGTTTTCATCATCTTATATCTGATGACGCTATTGAAACTTGGAAGAGGAGAAGAATTTGAAAAAATTTTGGATGAACTCTCTGAAGATGATGCCGGGGATACTCTCAAACGTATCTTTATATGCCCCGCATCAACGTTCATGGATGCGCAAAAATTGAGTGTAAAAACACCTATAGAGATCGGAGAAGCGTGCAATATCATTGGATCTATAAAAGCAGATGATATTAAGATCAAAAAAGAGACCACGATTCTTGGAGGTATCGAGTCGAATAATGACGTTGAGATCGCAAAAAATTCTGAGATACACGGCGACGTCCATGCCCGCGGCAGGGTTACCTTAGATAGAGACGTAAGCATACTTGGGAAGATAAGGGCGAAAGAGATCGTTATAAGAGACCACGATTAAAATGTCCTTACCTTCGCCCCAAAATTTCTTGCCGTTGTTACCACGACGTTTTTATTACCCAAAAGTCTACCGACTCCCTCTTTTATCTCTTTGTTTTTATCGTCTGTGATTCCATAGACGGTTGGTCCGAAGGAGCTTAATCCCACGCCATACGCGCCGAGATCCAACATCGATTCCATCAATTCATTTATGAAAGCAGGCTGTAACCCCACCTCTACCTTCTTGAAACCTGTCCTTTGTATCCTATTGACCGCTTCACCAAAGCTTTCTATATCCTTTTCTAATAGCGATGGAATCATCTTCAATAGGATCAGGTGGCTGAGTTCTCTAACGTCTTTTGTATCTATGGGGCAGAACCTCCGGAATATATCAATCTCTCTGTCACCGTGAGATCCTTTAATATCTGGTATGGCGAGGACGATCTTCCAATCCTCCGGAAAATCGTATCTTACTATTAGAGGGGGAGGTGAAGCGTTTGATGCTGAAGATGGCATGTAGTCCTTTTTTTCTCCTACTTCTCCGAAACTATGCCCCGCATCCAGAATAAAGCCTCCACCTTCAAATGCCGCGGTTCCAATCCCGGATGTCCCCCCTCTACCTACGATTCTTGCGATCTCTCTAATACTAAACTTTCTTCCAAAGAGTTCTGATACGGCCTTTCCCGCTGCAATAGACATTTGGGTTCCAGAACCGAGGCCCACATGCATCGGATAATCATTTCTAACCCTAAACTCTACTCCTGTCCTAATTCCAAGGTGATTTAACATCTTATTGGTGGCACGGACGATGTGATCTTTTTCCTCATCTAAACACGCCGAAGGCGTATGCACCACGACGAAGTTAGGAGAACCACCCAATCCAAAAACGTCCGTCTTCTCTGCTATCTTTGCCTCGATCAAAAATCTCGGATCATCGAGGGTTATTCCTACTCCCCCGTCTATCCTTCCCCCTTCTCCATTAAGATCTATGAGCGTTAGATGCAGCCTTGAAGGAGTCTCTATAATTACTTTAAACTCGTTTTGAAAACTGCTGTAGGGGAAGATCTCATAAATATCGATCAAGATCTCCCCTTTTCTTATGATACTATAATTTCTTCTCAGAAGGATCTCTTCTTCAAATACGCAAAAAATTTTGCTCAATTCTTCATTTGCACGTGTATAATTGATATCTTTGATCTCTCTTCTAGATTCTATCTTGTATTTCTCCATTATCTTTCCTATGGGGATATCAGCACTAAATAAGTCCTTGCTAAAATCTTTATCCGCCAGACTCAACGGAGCATAAGAGATAGCATATATAAGGGGTTTATTGTTCTTTTTATTATAAATCCTAACTATACGTTCGTTTATTTCGTCTTCGTTCGCCACGCCAAGTTTTTCTGCAATCTTTTCATCGGCTTCGACGATCTTCTGATGAAGAGTCTCGATCCCCACTTCTCCACCTATGAGTATCTCCAACGTGTTCGTTATGGAACCGTCGGTGGTCAAAAGGAGCTTCTGTTGTGCGCTCAATCCTCCAAGATCTCCCTCTATTTCCCTTACCCTCTCGACGAGATTCAATTTATTTTAAGCCTCGTATTGGATGCCAATAGATAACGTTACCTACCTATTTATGGTTTTGGAATAGCTGTATTTATGGTTTAGTATAAGAGTTGATGAAGATTGGATCTTTTTTAAAATCGAAAGT
>RXIL01000105.1 GCA_004212085.1 Candidatus Methanolliviera hydrocarbonicum | reverse complement strand
ATTTTGAGGTTTTTTCCTCAAGACTTAGTTTTGCCAGAAGATGGATTAAAAAGTTTCTTGGTAATAACTTTAATTTGTTGGGTTATTAACTATAATACTCGTGGTTATACATACTATTCTCCATATAAAATGGCTAACTCGTCCGCCAAAGAGGAGTAGATGAAATTGTATCTGGTCAGGCATGGAGAAGCGAAGGATGAAAGAGAAGACCCTGAACGCCACCTGACTTAGAGAAGGGATTGAAAGATGTGAAGATACTGGCAGCTTATGTAAGCGAGCATATGGATATAAAAGTGGATAGGATCATTCATAGCGGTAAGACCCGGGCTTTAGAGACAGCTGAAGTCATGGCAGAATATCTGCATCCTGCTAATATCGAGGTGGATAGAGAATTAACGCCTCTTGCCGATCCCCTCGTGTGGGCAGATAGGCTGGCTGAGATGGAAGAAGAGATCATGCTGGTCGGTCACCTGCCGCACCTGAACAAACTCTCTTCGAACTTGTTATCTGACGATAATGATAGAAGAGTGTTGAATTTTCAGACGAGTGGAATGGCGTGTATTGAAAAAAAGGATGGAGTATGGTCCATCGCCTGGATGATATGATCGGTAACTGTATTCAACTGGATAACCTTGGAAGTAGCCATGCGTCTGTATTCTGATAGACTTCATCCTTCCAGACCTCATTGAATATTTCGTGGTAGAACCCATCGTACGTGATGAATGTTTTATCCTCTACCTGGACTTTATCATAGAACTCTTTTACAGAATTCGGAGGGACAAGCATATCTTTGGATCCGTTCATTATCAAGCATGGCACCACCAGATTATTTGCATTATCATGCAAGAAGAGGATGTTCTTTCCAGCTTCAGATTGAAATCTCAGCTTCATTGGCTCATGGCAGACCATTGGATCATCTGCATAAGCCATGTAGTTCTCGAGATCGTGGTTCAGGTATTTTGGGTCTATCTGCGTTCCCGACATTCCCCTATCAGGCATAACTTTTGCCATAGTGCTCAAGAATGGTGAGAGGATTCTGAGCATGGAATCAGGTATAGCCATGCTTCCGATCATCGAAATATTCAGAAAACCACCAACAGCTGGTGCAGAAGTGATCAAACCTTTAAGAGCCTCAGGGTACAATATCGCGTACTTTAAAGCGATCTCCCCACCAAGACTATGGCCAAGCATGAAGATATCCTTTCCAGGCTCCCATCTCTTCACCATCTCCACATAGGTCTTCAAATCATCTATGTAATAATCGAAACTCTCAGGATTCCATCTGGGACCTTCTGACCTGCCATGCCCCCTGTGATCGACAGCATAGGAAGAGATGCCCATCTCTGCAAAGTGCTGAGCCATCTCCATGTATCTATCCGAGTGCTCACCAAATCCATGGACTATTATCATTACTGCTCTGGGATGTTCGACTTTCCAGCATTGGTAAAAGATCTCCACATCTCCGACACCGGAAAAATAACCGTGCTCTGTCGTCATCGCATTTACATGGATCGGGGCGAACGACAGGCAGCCTCCCACAATCAAAGCAGCTAACCTCAAAATTTTATTCATAAGTATTAATAGTGTTTCCATTATTTAAATCTGTCTGTTGACCTCTCTTTTTAACACAAATATTTTAAAACCTTATATCCAGTCAGCTTTAGGGGAGTGGGATGCAAAGTGAAAGAAGAAGATCAAAAGACCTCTTCAAACAGTTTGTTCAAAATTATTCTATTAAAAGCTCTCAGATCTCTCCAGGATCCAACACTCCCTTCTCCGTTATTATAGATGTAATATTCTTCATCGGCGTGAAATCGAATGCAGGGTTGAATACTTTAACGTTCTTTGGAGCTATATAACTCTCCCCAAATTTTCTCAATTCGTCCGCTTCTCTCTCCTCGATGATTATCTCCCCCCCGGTCCTTTCTATATCGAAGGTCGAATAGGGGGCTGCAACATAAAAAGGAATTTTATTCTCCTTTGCCAGGACCGAGTGTGTATATGTCCCTATCTTATTAAAAACTCCATCTTTAACGATTCTATCGGCCCCCACGATGACTTTATCGACCATTTTATTCCGCATGACGATCCCGGAGGAGGAATCTGCGATCAAAGTCACGTCTATCCCATCTTCCATCAATTCCCACGTCGTTATCCTTCCCCCTTGATTTAAAGGTCTCGTCTCGCACGCAAAGACCTTTATATCCTTGCCCATCTCAACTGCACTTCTCACAACCCCGAGCGCCGTACCCCAATCTACGCAGGCGAGTCTTCCGGCGTTACAGTGCGTCAATATTGTATCTCCATCGTTAAGAAGCTTGGCGCCATTCTCTCCGATCGTTTTATTTATTTTTACGTCTTCTTCGCATATCCTCTTTGCCTCTTCCAACGCGAATCTTCTTATATCTTCTATGCTTTCTCCACTCAAAGTAGTCGCAAATCTTCGATTTTTGAGCACCTTATCCAAAACCCGATTTACACCCCAAGAGAGATTCACCGCGGTCGGACGAACATCTTTTATCCTCTTCGCATCCGATATTATGGCACCGAGCATCTCTTCTCTATCTTCTCCACCGTATTGAAAGGCGGATAGAGCGATGCCCAAACCCCCAACAGCGCCCAATGCCGGCGCCCCCCTAATCTTTAGAGATTTTATAGCGTCTATGAGAGAATCTATAGTTTTACAGAATTTCTTCTCGAGTTTTAAAGGTATCTTGGTCTGGTCTATCATCTCGATACAATTCTCAATATCGTTCCATTCGATCGTTCTCATATTATCTTATAAGCAGTTTTTTCAATTCAACTTCGAGGAGGTCAAGTATCTCCTTCCTTTCCCTCATAATCTTCAAATCTGTCCTCTCTCTGGGCCTTTCCACATTCACATCAATTATCTTAGTGATTCTTCCAGGATTTGCAGACATCACCGCAACTCTATCACTTATATACAGGGCTTCATCCACGCTGTGAGTCACAAAAACGATCGTTTTTTGCGTCTTCTCCCAGATACTCAACAACTCGTCCTGGAGCATGTTTCTCGTCTGTGCATCCAGCGACCCAAAAGGCTCGTCCATCAGAAAGACGAATGGATCCTTTGCAAGGGCCCTTGCTATGGCTACCCTCTGCTTCATCCCCCCTGATATCTCGTTTGGATAATGTTCCTCGAACCCCGATAGACCGACCATCTTTATATATTTCTCCACCGTTCTATTGATCTCCTCTCTCGGCATGTTATCGATCTCGAGACCAAAAGAGACGTTCTTTCTCACGGTCTTCCAGGGAAAGAGCGAGTACTCCTGAAAGATCATCCCCCTATCCGGAGAGGGACCGTTTATCTCTCTCCCCTCCAACAGTATATTTCCTTCTGATGGTTCTTCTAAACCTGCTATGATCCTCAAAAGCGTCGTCTTTCCGCATCCGCTAGGCCCCACGACACAGACAAACTCTCCGTCCATGATATCTATATCTATCTTTTCCAATACGAGTTTATCTTTAAATCTCTTTGAGACGCCTTCAATCGATAATTTGGCATTCAAAACTACATCTCTCCTTTTGATGCTCTTCTCTCAAGAAACCTCAGGCACCTGTCCATTGCCAAACCGATCAATCCCAATACTATCATGTATGCCATAACTTTATTCATCTGATGTAAAGCGTAGTACTGCCAGAGCCAAGTCCCGAGACCATAATAACTCACACCGAACATCTCTGCAGCAACGACACACATCCAACCTACACCAACAGATATCCTTATCCCAGCCACAATGAACGGCAAGGATGAGGGAAGCGCCACGTGTCTGATCAGTTTAGTCCCATTATTGCAACCCAAAACCTTGGCGCTCTCGATCAAGATTGGGGGGACGTTCTTGAACCCAGTATACGTATTCGTCAGGATGGGAAAGAATGCGCCTATAAAGATGATGAACCCTGCAGACTGGTGATTTAAACCGATCCATATGATTGCAAATGGTATCCATGCGAGGGGGGGTATGGGACGCAGGAGTTCCATTATTGGATCACCGATTCTCGAACCGATCTTGAACCATCCCATGAGTGAACCGATGAGTATGCCAATTAATATGGCCAGAGAGAGCCCTATCGATAGATGCAGCATGCTGATTCCGATATCGAAGATCAGTTTATATCCCCCCCCGAAGAGAGCCAGAATAGTCGAAGAAAGGGTCGGTAGCTTGATCTCACTTTTTATCAAAAACCTCGCCACGAGTTCCCATGCTACCAAAAAGGTGACCAAGGATGATATTTCTATGACGTATTTCCTCTCTCTAAATTTATGCCCCATCTTCATCTAACTCCCAAAAGATCTGATCTCTGGTCACGCCTCTTCATAGAATTTAAGGTCAAAGAGCTCATCGCTTCCAAGGATTTTTTGTATATATCCCAGGTCATACTGATATCTTGCATATTCCAGAGAAGAACCAACGATCGGGCGAGGATCGGAGACCCATCTCCCATCCCATGCTTGGATGGAATACCTTACCACATCTCCTAGTATTCCCGTTTTATCCGAACATATCTCTATGGAATCGTCCAGCTCTTCATATATGTAGTTAGTCGCCTTTATATGCGTCTTTACGATCTGTTCAACGATCTCTGGATCTTCTCTGATCAAATCTCCACTGACCAAAAGTACACAACATGCGTGATCTGGCCACATCTCCCCCGACTTAACGATGATCTTTCCCTTCCCATCAAGAACAATATTGGAAGGAGACGGAGACGGAAGAAATACACCATCCACTCTTTCGCTCTCTATCGCAGTTATGGCGTCTCCTGGACCCATGGAAACTATATCTAAATCCTTATCCGGGTTTATCCCATTTTCCTTCAGCCAAGTTCTCAAGAGTGTATCCTGTACCGATCCCGGTAGGAATGTAGCTATTTTAAGCCCCTTCAAAGATTGTGGATCCTTATATCTCTCCGCGATCTTGGGCATGAGAACGATCGCAGACCCTTGCGTATTTACGGCGGCAACGATCTTTGCATCGAGTCCCTGGCCTATCGCGGTTATCGCCGGTGCAACCCCAACGTATGCCACATCTATCTCACCGCCGAGCATCGCCTGCATCTCCGGTGGCCCACTCGGAAAGACCTTGTCATCCACCTCTTCGACACCAAATTCCTTTAGATCATCCTCCCACCATCCCTTCTCCATCGCTATCATCTCTGCCACCTGATGTGTGGATGGCTGATAGCCTATCGTTATCTTTTTATACTGCATCCCGCCATCAGGACTGAGAGCGACGTATGCGGCGAGTATCACCACAAGAAGCCCGATTGCGATTAATATCAAGGAACGTCTCTTCATCATTTCCCCCTCAAATTCCTTTCCTATAAAATACTTTCCCAAATATGTCACTTTCTTACCTAATTGTATTAATTTCAGGCAACTTATTTATACTTGTGTATAACAAATAGTACTTTATGGATGATATCGAACGTCTGCTTCATAGCATCCTAAAATCGGATGAGGAATTTAGAAGAGTGCTCGATAAGGCGATAAGAGAAAGATATAAGAATATCTTGGTGTTCAGTAATGTCTCGGGAATTCCAGCGAGCACGCTCTATAAGATCTTATCGGGGAGAAGAAAGCCAAATATTAAGACGCTGAGAAAGATATGTGGTGCTCTGGCTGGCGAACGGAATGAAGAAGAGGTTATAGCCGTTATCGCCGCACGAGCTGTGCTGGATGAGACGCTAAATAGAGATGTGGAGATTGGTGGAAGAAGATTCAGGATAAGGGAGTATCCGGCATATACGATGGAAGATGCGATCGTTTCCGCTATAAAAGCGGAGAGAGATGGGGCAGTTGGGCTTGTCTGTGCTCCTATCGTAAGCCCCACTGTTGAAAAGATCATTTCAATACCCGTTGCCATCATAATGCCTCATGAAAGTATATCCAAGGCGATAGAGATAGTCGGCAAGAAAGTATTTCCCTTCGTCAACGGCGATTGAGATTAAACCATTGGGGTAGTAGGGTAGCCTGGTCGATCCTCGAGCGTTTGGGACGCCCGGACGGCAGTTCAAATCTGCTCTACCCCATAAAAGGAAGGGGTGAAGAGGAGAGGGAAAGCCACTATTTTACTCCCGTTTCTACAAATGCCCATAGGACTCTATTGGGGCACCTACCTGCTGTTGAATTCTCTCATAACATCTTTCCGAACTACAGCTCTCAATAAGGGGTAAAACATCGAGCTACGGAGCATGATAGGCAAAAAAATAGAGTTACAGTGGCAACAAGAAGATTGGAAGACTTTATCCTCGGCATAAATGGTATGAAGAGCGAGCAAAAACAGATCCCACCCAGAAGAGATGAGATGGACCGGTATGCTCTGATGCGGACGTGTTTTCTCTTGTTGTCAAACTATTTTGGTGCTAGAGCAGAAGATCAAATCTTTCGGGATTTTAGATTTCATCTGAAAAAAAGAAAAAAAAAGAAGTAAGAAATTAAAGAAACTCACTA
>RXIL01000122.1 GCA_004212085.1 Candidatus Methanolliviera hydrocarbonicum | reverse complement strand
GGTTTAATTCTTCATCGCTTCCATAAATCTCTCTTTTATCTCCAAAGGTTTCATCGGAACGTTTAAAACATTCCTGTTTCCAGGTTTCAAGATGACATGAACGAGCTTTGGGCATCTCTTTCCCTCTATCTCGCTCAAAACCTCCAAAACTTCGTCCATCTCCTCTCTCTTTGATACCTTCCATGTATCTTTAATTCCAAACGCCCTTGCGATCAGTTCCAGATCTATCTTATCGTATGAAGAGGTCATCTGACCCCCTGTTGAACCGTGTGCACCGTTATCGAGCAAAAATATCGTTAGATTGGATGGATAATTCACAATATCTATGAGGACATTTGGATTCATCAGCATGCTTCCGTCCCCGTCAAGAACGATCACCTCTCGCGCAAGATGAGTCGAGACGCCGAGCCCGATAGAAGATGCCAGACCGAGACTGCCGAGCATATAGAAATTTGTTGGCTGGTCTTTTATCGCATACAACTCCTTGCTCGGAACGCCTATATTCGATATAACCGGTTTTCCATCCAGATATTCTGAGATATAGGATATCGCTTCGTAGCGTGTCATCTCAGGATCTTTGAATGATCTCTCATATTTCAATGAAATCTCGATCTTTCTTGCCGGATATTTGATCTCAGTTTTTAACTCGCTTCCTTCCCAAATTTTTGGAGAAATCAATGCCAGATAAGGGGTATTTTCTTTATAAGCACCTTCTATCACGTTTTTTATCTTTTTAATCTCTTTTTTTTCTTCTATTGTCTCATAGGGTATCTCCGTTGCGTCCAAGATCTTCGGAAGAGCTCTTCCGAGTGGAACCTGTGCTGGGATACTCTCCTCATATACGCCGCGCCAGCTCGCGAGGATTGGTATCGCTATGTCGTATGTTTTACATAAGGAAGTAATCGCGTTCATCGAGTTTCCAATGCCGGTGCTCTGAATTACCATTGCGCCCCTTCCGCCCGCGAGATATATCCCGGAGCATATCCCAAGCCCGCACTCCTCCCGCGTCAATTTTATCTCGTTGAAGTGGGATGAAAGTAGGTTAAGCAAGTTCTTTATCTTCTCGCAGGGAAGGGTGGCGACGTACTCTATCCCCTCTTCTCGCATCACGTTTAGTATATATTCTTCAGGGTTCATTCTTCATAGTTCCTCTTCTTATAATGCCCTTCCTCATCACCGGAACGACGTTGTATCTATCGATCTTGGAGATGAATTCAACGTCGCTCTCGTAACCCAATTCGATTAGATGTTTTGCCGTATTAGATTTGAAGATGCATTCTCTCAAAAAATCTCTCTTTATCTCTATCCCATCATTTAAATTGGCATAGAGTGAAAATGCGACCGCTAAATCCTCTGTAATTCCATGTTCGCTCCCCACAGCAATTATATTTGTATTTTTATCTTTTTTATTTAATGTGTTCAAAAAGCTTCGCTTTTTGATATCCCAAGAATCCTTTGGATTTTTGAGGACGTTCTTGATCGCCGTCAAATTTAANCTCGAGCAGATAAGGNCGTCTTTCATCTCCATCAATCTTTCCGTCGTGTTCGTCGTCTTCAATGCGAGCTTCTCTATCTTTGATCTCTCGATCTCTTTCAACAGTTCAACGGGAGAATTTCCTATATCGAACTTGGGTAACTTGATCCCTTTATACTCTCCTGCTATGGTGTATCCTTCCTTTTTCAGTTCAAGTGCCGCCTCTTCTGTACCTATCGGAACAATCTCTCTTATCCCACTTGCCAATGCCGTGACGATCGTGCTCGATGCCCTCAATACGTCGATGATTACATTCAATTCATCTCTCTTGAATCTGCCGATACTTATCCTATAATTTGCCAAACGTGTCGCCTCTAAATCCTCTCCTCAATGTCTCGAGGGGGACCACAGCATCCGTTTTTATATTGCCCAAACTAACATCTGAGCCGAAATTTAATATCAAATAAACCTGCTGACTCTTCATAGGCGCCTCAAAGATGATATTTTCTAATCCTATTCCCTCTACCAACTCTCTTGCCATATCTTCTCTCACATTTCCCTCTTTATCGAATATGCCGATGCCTCTCCCTCCCTCTCTCGCCTCTATGATCACCTTAGATGCACCAGCAGAGAGATCGCTTTTCGCCTCATCAATTCTCTGATCGATTGTAAGTTTTGCATCTTCGGTCTCCTCCTTCTTTCCCACCTCTGAAAATACTTCAAAACCCATCTCTATTCCCCTTCGAATTATTTTTGCCTTCTCACCCTCGAGATCGATTGAACCATCCGATACCTCGATCGAATTTAGGCATATCCTTTGAGCGTATCTCAAAAAATCATCGACTCTTCCCTGAGAATATGCGATCTCAAACAATGTCCCTCCATTACTCACGAGGATATCATTCTCTTTATAACATGCAATCTTCTCTTTGATCGTACTCTCCTGACAGAACCTCGGCGTTCCCCACCCAAGCTTGATCACATCGATATAATCCGCGTATTCCATCAGATCGTCTGCGGCGTTACGACCAAGCCCCTTATCTAACACCATTGTGAGTCCTGTCTCCCTCGGTTTTCTCTCCCTATCTATCATATCCAGTATATCAAACGCCTTCATCGAATCACCCAAAGTTTACATCTTTCCCTCAAAATCTTTCAATACCCTCTTTACAAATTCATCGTCCATACCATTCCTTATTATCTTTTTATCGACCAGATCCACTACCGTGGAAGGCACCCCGGAGACCTCACCACCGTTGATCACAGGAATATCGAATGGAATATCCTCTGCACATTTGGGTGGTTCTTCCCCCGAGATATTTACGCTCGTTGAGGTAATTGGGCTCCCGAACTTTTTGATTATATCTTGGGCAATCGGGTGTTCTGGAAGTCTCATCCCAATCTTTCCCGTTCTTCCCGTCAATATATCTGGAACCGATCTTTTCTTCTTTAAGATCACTGTGATAGGTCTTGAGAGAAGAACCCTGACCACATCTCTATTTGGCAGAAAAGCAAAATCTTCTATCCTATAAAAATCTGAGATCGCGATCGATATCGGTTTATCTGTCTGCCTCTTCTTGAGATCGAATATTTTATTTATCGCCCTTATAGAATAGATATTTGCTCCTATGCCATAAACGGTCTCAGTTGGATAAGCGATCACTTCCTCTTTTTTTAATAGTTCTACACCCTCATCTACCGTTATTTTCATCTATTTATCCTTCTTTGACCTCTTTACCTGGACCACGTCCCCCAACGTCAAATCTCTTCTCACGTTTGCATGAACGTGCACTTCCTTCAGCCTCTCGGTCAATTTTATCTCAAAAATATTCTCAATCTTTTTCCTTATCCCGTCTTCTAAAGTTATCTCCCTCCGCTCCGCCTTCTTTATGATGCTCTCTTTTTCATTTATCTTATCTGCAAACTCCTTCTGTGTCCACCCTCTCTTCTCCCTCTCTCTTCTTATAATCTTGTCATATTCCGGGATCAATTCTTCTATATATTCAGATACACTCTTATTTTTAGGAAAAATTTTATTTTCGAACGATTTTTCAAACTCAACAGGTGCATCAGAGATCTTTTTCTTCTCATACACCTTTTTTCCATATTTAGAGCACCTTGAACATACATCTAATACTGCACCGTCCACCTCTATTCTTGTTGCCTCACCCACAATCTCCGCGCCGCATATCTCACATTGCATGGGTCATCCTCAAAAAAAGATATATACTATTAACTCCTAATATATCTTAGGTTTTAAAATTGACAGAGACTTCAGGTGATGATTTCACAAAATATTTGATGGATCGCTTAAAACAACTTGAGAAGAAGAATTCACGTTTAAAAGAGCTGTGCGAGAGATCCGAGGGTGAAAAGAGGTCCTTTGAGAATCTTAAATTACAGTCTGAAAGAGAGCTCAGAAGGCTTCGGAGCGAACTTGAAAGAATGAGATTACCCCCGCTCATCTTGGGGACGGTCTTGGACGTTTTGGAAGATGGCAGGGTAATCATCAAGAGCAGCGCCGGGCCAAGATTTATGGTTGGCGCTTCAGAATCATTCCATGATAAATTAGAGCCTGGAACACATATTGCACTCAACCAGCAAACTTCTGCCATAGTGGATATCATACCTATGCCAAAGGATCCGGCAGTCTATGGAATGGAGATTATAGAATCTCCCGATGTTGATTTCAGTGACATAGGTGGATTGGAAGAACAGATAAACGCCATCAAAGAGACTGTTGAATTACCACTAAAGAAACCCGAGCTCTTTGAAAAGATTGGAATAGATCCCCCCTGTGGCGTGCTCTTACATGGACCCCCTGGAACTGGTAAAACGATGCTTGCGAAGGCGGTGGCAAAAGCTACGGAGACAACGTTCATACGGGTGGTGGCCTCGGAGCTTGTCCAGAAGTACATAGGCGAGGGGGCAAGGATGGTCAGAGAGTTATTCCAGATGGCAAGAGAGGAGGCTCCCTCTATAATATTCATAGATGAGATAGACGCGGTTGCCTCTAAGAGGTACGATACCACATCTGGAGATAGAGAGGTTCAAAGAACGTTGATGCAACTCTTGGCAGAGATAGACGGCTTCGATCCGAGGGGGAACGTAAAGCTCCTCTCGGCGACGAATAGGATAGACATGTTAGACAATGCTCTATTGAGGCCAGGCAGGTTTGACAGGCTTATTGAGACTCCACTGCCGGATTTAAAGGGAAGGAAAGATATATTAAAGATATACACAAAGGGAATGCCACTTGCAGAGGGCGTGAACCTCGAAGAGGCCGCAAGACTTTCGGAAGGTGCCACAGGAGCGGATATAAAAGCAATTACCACCGAAGCTGGAATGAACGCTATAAGAAAGGAGCGAGAAGAGGTCAGCATGAAAGACATCTTGGTCGCCACCGAAGAGATCATGCAAAGAGGAGCTAATTACACTTATAAGAAGATGCAATCCGGGACGATATATGCATAATGTCGCTTGACATTTTTCCTCTCGCCTATGAAAGCTTCGGCGTGAGGTCGATGGCAACATTTTTGGAGACGAAAGATCTGAAAGTTATCATAGATCCCGGAGTATCCCTTGCGCCGAGAAGATTCAATCTTCCTCCTCATCCAATTGAAGTAAAGAGAGAAGAAGCGTGCTGGAAGAGAGTCAAAGAATATCTGCAAAGAAGCGAATACGTCTTCATAACGCATTATCATTATGATCACTATAATCCCTTAGGGGTGGATCTCCTAAGGGGAAAAGAGCTATGGATCAAAGATTATGAGAATAAGATCAACAAGAGCCAGCGTAAAAGATCGAGTGATCTTATAAAGAGACTCGGAGACAATTCAAATATAAATGTTGCCGACGGGAGAGAATTTGACATTGGGGGAACGCAGATAAGCTTCTCTAACCCTGTATTCCACGGGGCAAATGATAGACTCGGTTATGTCGTTGAGGTCTTCATATCATATAAGAAAGAGAGTTTTCTCTTCACGAGCGATGTCGAAGGCCCCTCATTAGAGGATCAGATAACGTTCATATTGGAAAAATCTCCAAAGACTATCTTTATAGACGGACCGATGACGTATATGCTCGGATTCAGATATTCTGCAAAAAGTCTTGAGGATTCCATAGAAAATTTGAAGAGAATAATCGATGAGACCGATGTTAAAAAGATGATCATGGATCATCACCTCTTGAGGGATATAAATTATAAGGAGAAGATTGCAGATCTCTATGAATATTCTGAAGAGAAAGGCGTTCAAATACTCTCCGCCGCAGAATATATTGGAAGAGAGAACGACCTATTGGAGGCGAGGAGGAGAGAACTTTGGCATTCACAGGAGAATTTGAGTCGAAAAAGACAGAAGTAAAGATGACTTATCAGGTTTTGCGAGGCGATTGTCTCGAACTTTTAGGAGACGGTTCTATAAACAGCAATCTCCCGTGGCATTGATTTTGAGAATAATTCTCTTTTCTACGATTCCCGGAGATATTATTTTGGACCCTTTTGCCGGGGCGGGAACCACATCGTCGTTGCCAATCAGTTAAAGAGAAATTCCGTGGGCATGGAGATATGGACAATCGATAGATCTCTACCCTTCGCAGACCGTCTCTCCTATAAGATGATAGTTTTACATACCATTTCAATAGTAAGATAAGTAAGAAAAATCTAACAAATTTGGTATAACGAATGGGCGATAAAGGGGTCTGTACAAAGGGAAGGATTGTATATGGGGTCGTTACAGTGAGCGAGAAGGGGCAGATCGCGATCCCGGTGGACGTAAGAAGAGATCTGGAGATCAGATCGGGAGATAAACTCATGGTTTTGAAGAGGAGAGATGGCGCCGGCATCACGCTCATCAAACTGCGTGCGATGGATGAGCTGATGTTCAAGATTCAAGAGGATGAAGATCTCTTCTCGAATGGATAGAAGAAGATAGAAGGAGGTAAAAAATGCCAACGTGCAAGGATTGTAAGTTCTATAAGCCGATAGATGAGACGAAAGGCGACTGCTTCGGTCACGAGG
>RXIL01000005.1 GCA_004212085.1 Candidatus Methanolliviera hydrocarbonicum | reverse complement strand
TTCGGAGACGTACGCGGAGATGATCGAGAACTTCAAGGTTGAGGAGGGGTGAATATGGAGGAGTTGCCTCCTTTGATCTCTAAAAATTTGAAGGGCGAATTCTTAAGAAGTGTTGGAAAGGGTTAAGAAGAATGAAACGTGCCAATATAGATAAGAGGAAGAGAGGAGAGCTAAAAGTAAGATCACATGCCTATTTATATAAATCAGGGGAGTGGATCGAGGGGGATTTAATCGTGGAGTCATCGAGAATAAAGATTACCACGAATCGAGGGGGTATCATATATCCGCTGGATAATATTGAAGATCTCCGCATGGAAAAGGATGGGAACAAAGAATACCTGACTATAGATATAGGAGAGGATTCCCTCAAGTTGATCATCCCAAAAAAGTCCCTGTCCCCAATATATAGGTATCTTACTTTCAATATAAAATTCGATAAATTTCTCGTCTATTTTTTATCTCCTGAGAGCAGGGGAGGAGTGTTTTCGAGGGGGGTAAAGTGGGGGAGGGGGTTTATAGGGATTGGAAAGAGGGCATTTTGGTTCTTATCAAGAGAAAAGCAGCTCAGAATGGGTTATGATGATATCAGCGTGATAGAGAGAGATGTAAGAACAATTGGAGAGAAAGAGCGGACGGTTCTCGTCGTGAACCACGTCGATAGGGGGGAAGTGATGACTACGTTGATATTGTGCCCGGAGACGACAATGGCTCTTATCGACGGGTATCTAACGGAGTTAACGGATAAATATAAAATAAAGGGTGAAGGGTTATCAGATATAGAAAAGGAGGTTGCCACACTGGTATATAGCGGAATAGATTCGATTACGATCGAATCTATGTTGGGATTGGATCTGGATACATTGAGCGGATATTGCGAGAAACTGGAAAAATTTGGTCTTGCAAAAGTTGTTAAGGTAAGAAAGGAAGTAGAGTTGACGCCAAAAGGTGTTAATTTTGTTAGGGAAAGCGCAAAGAAGGATAGTGGATTGATAGATCAGATAAAGGAGGCGTGATCTTGGCAAGAGTTTTGATCGTAGATGATTCGGCATTTATGAGGAATTTGTTGAAGAATGTGCTCTTTAAAGGTAATTTAGACACGGTCGGAGAGGCAACGGATGGAGAAGATGCCATAACTAAATATAAAGAACTGAAACCGGATCTGGTGACGATGGATATAATAATGCCGAATAAAGACGGAATAGCCGCATTGAAGGAGATAAGAAGGAGTGACCAGAACGCAAAGGTGATAATGGTCACAGCGGTGGGGCAGGAAAAGCTGGTGAAGTCTGCAATAAAATTTGGGGCAAAAGGGTATATCGTAAAGCCGTTCCAAGCCCCAAAAGTCATAGAAGAGGTGAAGAAGGTTTTAGGGATAGATGGATAAAGATGAAAGGATCAAAGTCCTCGTTGTGGATGATTCTGCATTCATGCGGGTGATGGTCAAGGATATCCTCGAAAGAGGCGGGATAGATGTCTTGGATACGGCGAGGGATGGATATGAAGCGGTAAATAAGGCAGATAAATTGATGCCCGACGTCATAACGATGGATGTTGATATGCCGAAGGTGGACGGCATCGCGGCTGTGAAGGAGATAATGGAGAAAAACCCGCGTCCGATAATAATGTTGAGTGCTTTAACCACAAAAGCCGCATCGGAGACGTTTAAAGCACTCCGATATGGAGCCATAGATTTTATCCCAAAGCCATCGAGTTCTTATGATATAAAAAAGATCGAGAAGGAACTGATCGATAAGGTAATAGCCGCCACGCGTATAGAGATGAGCACCCTGCGATTGAGAAGTTTGAAGGGGGTCGAACGCGGCGTGGTGAAGGGCAGGTGGAAAGAGACGGATAAAGAGATCTCAATCGTCATCGGTGGATCTACCGGGGGTCCCTCAGCCTTTGAACAGATAATACCTCTCTTGCCCGGGAATATTCCTGCTTCCATCATCTCGGTACAGCACATGCCTCCGGGAAATTTTATGGATTGCATGGCGCGGCGGCTCGACAAACTCTCTGAGATCGGGGTGAAGGTGGCGAAGAATTTTGAGATCCTGAAGAGAGGGAAGGTATATTTTGCCCCTGGCGGAATGCACCTCGCCGTCTCCAAATNTTCGATCTTCCCTGGTGCAAGAAGATCTGTGTATACCGGTGGGGGTGATGCAAATATGACTTTATATAGAGATGGCCCTCCTTTAAACGCGGTTAAACCATCTGTGGATATAACGATGAAATCTGCAGTTTCCACTTACGGGAAAAATACGATAGGTGTTTTGCTCACCGGAATGGGATCAGATGGGGCAGTCGGGATGGAGGAGATAAGGGATTGTGGGGGGAGAACGATCGCCTGCGATGAGGAGACCTCCTTGATATTTGGAATGCCAAAAGCCGCGATCGAGCTCGGAGTGGTGGATGAGATCGTTCCCCTATATGATATAGCCGAGAGGATCGTTCGAAATGTAGAGATTATCTGTGAGGAACAATAGTGTCCATCGATACGGAAGAATTTAAGAAGGAATTCATCGAAGAGGCACGGGAATATTTGGATATATTAAATCGATCTATCATACGCATAGAATACGGGGAGTTGGACCTGATCGATGAGGTATTTCGGTGTGCCCACACCTTGAAGGGCATGGCGGGAACGCTCGGGTATGAAAATTTGCAGGGGGTCTCTCACAGATTGGAAGATATCTTCGATGCTATTAGGAGCGGAGAGTTAACTGTTTCCCCGGATAATATCGACACGGTCTTGAATGGATTGGATCGCATAGAAAGAATGATAGATAAGATAGACGCGGAGAATACAGACGATTTAAAAGAGAAGGAAAAGGAAAAAGAGAAGAGAGCATTGAAGATATCTATCACCCTATCTGATGACTGCACGCTTAAGGGCATCAGGGCGTATTTGGTCATACAGACGCTGGAAGAACATGGGGAAGTATTAAAGATGACCCCACCTATGGAAGATATTGAGGATGAAAAGTTTGACCTGGATTTCTCTGTCATCTTGAGGACGGATGAGGAGGAAGACGAAATAAGAGAAGTTCTGAATAGAATTGCAGATTTGGAACGTATAAAGATCACCGAGAGCGAAGTGCTCAAAGAAGAGGAACGCGCCCAAGAATCGAAGATATTTGAATACCCTGAAAAGGAGATCACAAAGGAGCATATATCGGTCGTGAGGGTCGATATACACCGGTTGGATAAGATAATGAACATCATCGGAGAACTTGTGATAAGTAAGGGCAGGTTATCCCAGATAGGTAAAGAATATAATATTCGTGAGTTGAATGATGCTTTAGAGGGCACAGGCAGATCGATGACGGAACTGCAGAATGAGATAATGACGATTAGGATGGTTCCGATATCCAGAATATTCAACCGTTTCCCGAGGATGATACGCGATTATTGTAGAGGGACGGGTAAAAAAATTAAGTTTGCGATGGAGGGGGGAGAAACGGAGCTTGATAGGGCAATTTTAGATGATATAACCGACCCGTTGGTTCATCTAATCAGAAATTCGATGGATCACGGAATAGAGTTACCAGAAGATAGAACAAGCGTTGGGAAGGATGAAGAAGGATGTATAAAGCTCTCCGCAAGGAGAGAGAGAGACGACGTCATCGTGGAAGTGGAAGATGACGGTGTAGGCATAGATATTGAGGATGTTAGGAAAAAAGCTGTGGAGATGGGGATTCTTAGCCAAGAAGAGGTGGATAAGTTGGATGACGAAGTTGTAAAGAAGCTCATATTCTTGCCCGGTTTCAGCACCTCAAAAGATGTCGGCGAGCTCTCCGGTAGGGGTGTCGGACTGGATGTGGTAAAGAATAAGGTAGAAGCTTTGGGGGGTTCGGTAAAGCTCTACTCCAAGAAAAGGGAAGGAACGAAGGTTGTTCTCTCTCTACCTCCAAGCATGGCTATCGCGAAGGTATTGATCGCCGACGTATCGGGTGAACGATATGCAATTCCTTTGAATGACATTTTAGAGATTACACGCATTGAAGATGCTGGTGCTAAGACGTTATATAGACGACGCGTATTGAATATAAGGGGAAAGGTGATTCCCCTTATACCTTTGAGCGAGGTGCTCAAAAATCGAAGATTTTTGAATATATTCAATTTGAACGATGAAAAAGGGCGATATGCGATAATCGTGGAGAGGGATGACGAAGAGACCATCGCATTGGTCGTCGATGGCGTTCTTGATCAGCGAGATATATTGATTAAACCGCTGGATAGATTTTTATCCGATACAATAGGAATCGGAGGGATGACCATTCTTGGAGATGGAAAGGTTGTTCTGATAATAGATATAAATTCACTTCCTTTGGATGGTGTCTCAAATGCTTGATTGGAAGAAATTGGATGAATTTTACATAGACGCTTTTAGAGAACTCGGAAACATCGGGGCGGGCCACGCAGGTTCGTCGTTATCGGAGCTCACCGGCAAAGATATAAAGATAGCCGTGCCGCAGGTGAAGATACTTGAGATAGGTGATGTGGGAGAAGAGGTAGGAGAAGACGTGATCGTCGCCGGAAGTGTAACACTCGTGAAAGACGATATTGGGGAGATCAATGGATATTTGTACACATTCTTTCCGGAAGAGGGTGCGTTAAGGATTATAGATATCTTGATGGGTATGGATATGGGAACGACCGAAGAGATCGATGAGATGGGGAGATCGGCAATCTCGGAGGTCAGCAACATACTGGCATCCTCCTTCTGTGATGCATGCGCAGATTTCTTGGATATCGTACTGCTTCCTGATCCACCTTCATTCTGCAATGATATGTCCAGCGCGCTGATCGACCCGATACTGGCATCCGTGGCGGAAGATGAGGAAGTGGTGGTCGCGTTCGTGACGAGATTCGAGTCTGAAGAGTTCGGCTTCGATTGTTATCTGGTCTTCTTTCCAAAGAGCGGAGGACTCGAAAAATTACTTGGACTGCTCGAAGAGATGTACAGATGAATGGAGGGGAGAATCCCGTTACACCGGTGGGCATAGGCGAGTATAGGATAGCCTACAATCCTACGATACTAAGGGCGATGGGGCTTGGTTCGTGCGTAGGCGTCTTTTTGTTCGATGAGAAGATAAAGGTGAGTGGATTGGCACACATACTCCTTCCAGATTCTCCCAACGATCCAAAAAAGAGGAGTTCAAAGTATGCGGACGTTGCTTTGAGAGAGATGATCAGAGAGATGGAAGAGAAAGGTTGCAAAAGAGAGAATTTAAAAGCGAAGATTGTTGGAGGGGCACAGATGTTTGATTTTATGGATAATGAGATGCTCAAGATCGGTGAGAGAAATATTAGATCCGTTAGAAGTATCTTGGATGATGAAAATATCCCGACCATTGCAGAAGACGTTGGAGAAAATTACGGCAGGACGATGGAGGCGTATACAAGTGATGGGAGGGTGCACGTGAGGTGTGGCACTAAGGGAGAGAAGTGGATCTAAAGAAATGATTAATGCAGAAGATTGGCAGTTCAAATTTCTTTTGAGGGAAATAAAGAAGAGTTCAAAGATAGATGTGGAGATGTATAAAGAAAATTTTCTCAGGCGAAGAATAGGAATAAAGATGAGAGACAGTGGAATAGAAAGCTATTACGAATATGCCAAGCTGATAAGGGATGATGAGGCAGAGCTAAATTCTCTTCTCAACACTCTCACGATAAACGTAACGGAATTCATGCGAGATAAGACGCCATTTGAGTGTTTTAAAGATCTCTTGCTCCCTCGAATCATAGAAAAGAAAGAGAAGAGCGGTAGCAAACTCATCAGGATATGGAGCGCGGGATGTGCGTATGGGGAAGAGCCGTATTCCATCGCCATCTGTGCCCTCGAATTTCTTAGAGATAGGGATGAGAAGTACACATTCTCAATTTATGGAACTGACATCGATAAAAATTGTTTAAAGAATGCTGAAATTGGAATATATCCAAAGAAAGCACTCAAGAACCTGTCGAAATGGCAGATAATCAACTATTTTAACGAGATAGATGGATCATACAGGATAAAAGATGAGGTCAAGAGGGTGGTTAAATTCAGATACCACGATCTGACGAACGAAGAAACATTCTCCAAATTTTTTGATGTAATATTCTGTAGAAACGTCGTGATATACTTCTCCGAAGAACAGAAGAGAAGGGCATTGAGAAATTTTTATGATTCGCTCTTGAACGGGGGCTTTCTCATAACGGGAAGATCAGAATCGATGCTACCCAGTTTTTTGGGCAAATTTAAGGCGATCAACACCACGGAGAAGGTATATCAAAAGATGGAGTGAATGGCACTCGTCACCTCTGAAGTTTTTAAGCCTATTAAAAAAAATTAAAAATTTCGATCTATTCTATCAATAGACATTTGTAATTAAAATATTTTTATTTAATTATTAATAGAAAGTTTTAAGGTTAGAAGTGATATTATAACAAATGAATATAACAAGAAGGTATGCTATGTATAAAATGTTACTGGGGGATATGCTCGCTATCAGCACAAAGGCATATCCAAAGAAAGATGCCGTAGTTTTTTATGAAGCAGATGGAGAAAGAAAGAGCATTACGTATGAGGTACT